>CAZVDJ010000295.1:0-5975 GCA_964626245.1 uncultured Gemmatimonadaceae bacterium | reverse complement strand
ATGCGTGCCGCCGCGAGCATGCTCAACCCGCTCCTCATGTCGGCGGTGGTGGTGGCGTGCGCGGTGCCGCTGCAGAACACCCTGCGCCGGCGCGGGTGGGGGCCGCGTCTCGCCATTGCCGCGACGGTGATCGCGGTGCTGCTGGGACTGGTGGCCTTCGGCGCGGTGATCGGCTACGCCGCCAAGGCGCTGGTGGCCACGGTGCCGCAGTACCAGGAACGGCTGACCACGCTGCTGACCGATGGAATCGCCTGGCTTGGGCGGTACGGCATCGACGCCTCGCGCTCGAGGCTGATGGAGCTGGTGAGCCCGTCCCGCGTGATCTCGCTCTCGGCCGAGTTGCTGAGCCACGTGGGGGGTGCCTTCAGCGTCACCGTCCTCATCCTGATGCTCTCGATCTTCCTCCTCATCGAGTCCAACGCGGTGATGCACCGACCCGGGGCGCGAGCCGGCGACAAGGCGCTGTCGCTGGACTGGCAACGACGCCTCAATGCCGTGTCGTACGACATCCAGCAGTACGTCTGGATCACCCTCATCACCGGATTGATGTATGCGGGAGCGGTGTGGGTGATCCTGATGGTCCTGGGAGTCGACCTGGCCTTTCTCTGGGCCGTCGTGGCCCTCGTCCTCTCGTTCGTCCCCGGCATCGGCTTCATCCTGTCGATGATCCCGCCGGCCGCGCTGGCACTGCTCGAGTTCGGACCGTTGCGGGCCATCCTGCTCATCGTGCTCCTCGTCGTCCTGAACAGCGTGGTGGACAACGTCATCAAGCCGCGGTTCATGCAGGAGGGGTTCGACCTGGGGCCATTCGTCCTCTTTGCCGCCATCCTTTTCTGGGCCTACGTGCTGGGGCCGACCGGGGCGCTGCTGGCCGTGCCGCTGACGACCGCGGCGCGACGGCTGCTGCCCGCCAGCGACAACGCCGCACCAGACGGCGCCGATGCTGCGGCACTCGGCGCGCCTCCACCTGCCGCGACGCTCGCCACCGAGGCGCCCGCCTGATGGCCCCTCGCCGTGCCACGGCGCCGTTGGTGCTCGCCGGCGCGTTCGCGACGATGGTGCTGGGGTGCGCCGGGAGCGACGACCTGGCGCAGGCGCTCGTGGCCGAGCGGAACCAGTTGCGCCGCGAGGTGGCGGGGCTGCAGGTGCTGGACAGCATCGCGCGCACCGGGTTGCTGTCGGACGATCGCGAGGTGCTGGTGAGCGTGCGCGATACCCTGCTGGAGTCGCTCCTGGCGGCGGCGCTCCCCATCACGCGCCAGCTCCCGGGGGGAATGCGCGTGGAGCTGACGGAGACGTCGATGGCGTTCCGCAGCAACGTGGCGCGCGTGGACGTGACGGGAACGGTGCAGCGCACCGTCTTTCCGCGCGCGGCGGCGCGCCTCACGCTGTCGGGGGCGCTGCAGGAGTTCCTGGTGGACAGCACGCGCCGCCTGCACGCGCGGATTGCGGTGGACGACATGCAGCTGTCGACACCGACAGGGGTGCCGGGGGCGCTGGGCCCCAGCGCGCTGCGTCTGCTGCAGGGAATGCTCGACCGCGCCCTCCCCGAGCTGGCGGCCTCGCTGCCCGATGTGGAGCTCCCGGTGCAGGTGGCCGGCGAGCTCGCGCTCCCGGCCATTGCGCCTGGCGGCGCCATCTCGATTGCCGCGGCGCGCACGCCGCTCCGCCTGAGCGCCAGCAAGGTCATCGCCTTTCGTGACCGGCTGACGGTGGTGCTGCGGCTGGAACGCGGCACGCTGGAGCGCGTGGAGGCAGACAGCGCCCGCGCGCTGCCACGGGACAGCGCCGCCGCGCTGCCGAAGGACAGCACCGCCGCGCTGCCCAGGGACAGCACCGCCGCACGCAGAGGGGCGAAGTGAAGCGCGCCATCGCATGGACGCTGGGAGGCGGCGCCGCGCTTACCCTGCTGGCGGCGGGCGGCATGATGGCGTGGCTCTCGTGGCGCTACCCGCTGCGGCGCGAAGTGGCCGATCGCGATACGCTCCGTCGCGAGATCGCGGCGCTGGCCGCGCGCCGCGACTCACTGCGCAACATCGTGCTCTCGGAGTCCGACACGCTTTCCTTGCTGGAGCAGGCCCCCGAGGGCGACGTCCTCGTGGCGCTCCCCAAGCCCTTCGTGCAGGCCATCGCGCAGGACGTCGTGACCGGGTGGTTTGGCAACGTGGACGTGCACCTGCGCAACCTGCGGGTGCGCAAGGAGGGCGACGTGCGCGCCCGCCTGAGCATCCTGGGACGGCGCCAGGTGGGGAGCTATGCCCTCGACCTCCGGCTGCACGAGGTCACGGGGCGGCTGGTCCCCGGGGTCCCCGAGCTGGCGTTCCGCGACGACGGAATCGGCGTCACCCTCCCGGTGCAGCTGGCGAGGGGGCGCGGGCGCGGGACGATCGCGTTCGAGTGGGATTCCAAGGGGATGGCACGAGCCGTCTGCGGGGACCTGAACGTCACGCGCGACATCTCGGGATCGGTGCGCCCCGGGCGCTACGTCGCGCGCGGCCGCATTGCCCTGAGCGCCACCAACGGGACGCTCGTCGCCGACCCCGACTTCCCCGCCCTCTCGATGCGGCTGCACGTCGTCCCCTCGCAGGCCTCGCTGCTCGTGCTGCGCGAGACGCTCGTGTCCAAGGGGAAGCTCTGCGACATTGCCGTGGGCAAGGCCAATGTCGACGACCGGATCCTGGCGCTGCTCGAGCGCGGCTTCGTGGTGCGCATTCCGCAGCGCCTCTTCCGCCCCGTCGAGTTTCCCATCGCCGTCGCGGCCGCGCTCCCGCTCCAGGGTCGTCGCATGCACGTGTCGGTGGAACCGTCCAATTTGCGCATTACCCGGCAGGCGCTCTGGTTGGCCGCCGGCGTGCAGTTGCGACCGGTCGCCGCGGCTCGCTGACCGCGTGGGCCGTCCGGGAACGTCGTCCGGCGCGTTTCCCACCAGGGCTTCCTCCAGCACCGTGCGACGTCACCGCCGAGGGCGTGATTTCGCATCGCGTCGTTTCCGTGTTCCCTTACGGTCCGGCCTCCGGCATCGCCGGTATCTTGCCGGACCTCACGCCCTTCCCGACACGAGATGCCGCCTGCCATCAGCACGCTCGTTCTTCCCGGACTCGGCGATTCCGGTCCTGACCACTGGCAGAGCCACTGGGAGCGCCGGGATCCCACCCTTCAACGCGTGGTGCAGACCGAGTGGGACACCCCTCGTCGCGAGGACTGGGTGTCCTGTCTCGACGCTGCACTCTTGAGCATGGATGCCCCGGTCGTCCTGGTGGCCCATAGCAGCGCGTGCCTGCTGGTGGCGCATTGGGCGGTTGGAGCGTCGCCGGCGCGGCACGTCAGGGTGCGGGCGGCGCTGCTCGTGGCGCCCAGCGACCCCGCGGGACCCGCCTACCCGGCCGGGGCGCAGGGATTCGCCCCCGTTCCGCTGGTGCGCCTCCCCTTTCCCACCGTCGTCGTCGCCAGCGACGACGACCCGTACGTGAGCGTTGCGCGCGCCAGCGAGTTCGCGCGCGCCTGGGGGAGCCGGCTGGTGCAGCTGCCGGGAGCGGGGCACATCAACGTGGCGTCCGGCCATGGCGCGTGGCCCCAGGGGTGGGCGCTGCTGGAGGAGCTGCGTGCCCTTCCCGACCGGGACGATGCGCTGCCGCCCTGGCTGGCGAGCGACGCCGCCTTCGACGAATTCCTGGCGGGGTTCGAGGCGGGGACCTTTCCCATCGCCTGGTGGACGCACGGCGCGCACGTGGCCATGGCGGCTGCCCTGCTGTGGGGCACGCCGGTGCCGCAGGCGCTGGCGGCGGCGCGCGAGCGTATCCGGCACTACAACGTGAGCCAGGGCGGACAGAACACCGAGTCCAGCGGCTACCACGAGACGCTGACACGCCTGTGGTTGGGGGCGGTGGCCGCGTCGCTCGCCACGCTCCCCGCCAGCTGCACGCGGCTCGACGCGGCGCGCCGCGCGCACCGTGCCTTTGCCCGCCGGTCGTCGCTCTTCCGCGACTGGTACGAGGTGGACCTGCTCAAGCACAACGCCGCCCGGCGCGACTGGGTCGCGCCCGAGGCGGCGCTGGCCGGCGCGGCCGCCGAGCTGTTCGCCCTGGGCTGACGTTGCGCGCTACCGCCCGGGGCGGTAGCGGCGCACGGTCGACTTCTCCACGTCGTCCGGGGTGAACGCGACTCGCTTCATCTCGCCACGCGCGAACATCGCCGCCTGGTCGGCGAAGTACGGCGACGCGGGGTTGTTGCTCTGCCCGTAGGCCAGCACCGAGTAGGCGCGCGGCACCGGGGTGAACTCCACCGCCAGCACCCAGCCATCGCCCCCGCGCGCCACCCGCTTGCCGTCAGGTGCATCGCTGTATTGCACCACGCGGAAGCACCCCAACGCGCCGGTGCAGCCGCCGACCGGCACGTCCACGTCGCCGCGTCGCACCCGATGAACCTCACCCCACGACACGTCCGCGCGGCCGTGGCGCCGCGTCACCTCGTCCACCGCCCAGGCAAGGTCGGCCGCGGCACGCGCCGGGTCGGCCAGCCCGTCGGGGGTGTCGTTCGGCCGCTCGGGGGTCCATGGCGTGGCAAAGGTGCGCCGCGCCCGCTCGGCGAAGGGGAGGCCGCGCATCGCCTCGCCTTGCAGGTGACGGTTGAACCACGCCTCGAACAGCACGCCGCCGCGGGAATCGGGGGCGGTGGTGCGGTCCCAGCGCGCCAGCATCTCGGCGGCAGCGGCCACCGCTGGCGACGGTGTGCCCGCCTTGACCGCGGCCAGCAGGTCGTCCGTGAAGCGTTCACCCGCCAGCATGCGATACGAGTGCTTGAGCCGCACCACGTCCTCCAGCGTCATCTTGCGCTCCTGCGTGGCCAGCCGGATGCCAAGTTGCGTGCGGAAGCCTAACGCGGGGCGGGAGAAGTTGGAGGGAAAGCGCGTGGAGTCGATGATGGCGTTGAGGTTGGTGTAGTGGAACGGGTCGTTCGACTGCTGCACGTACCCCCCCGGCGGGTTGAGCAGCTGCGGGAGCGAGTCGAACGGCACCATCTCCTGCCACATCTCGGCGCTCGTGCGCACCGGGATCGCCAGCGAGTCGCCGCCCGACGGATGCGGCAGGCGCGGGACGGTGGCATTCCACACGTAGAAGATGTTCCCCCTGGCGTCGGCGTAGGTGAGGTTGGAGGTGGTGTGCGCGCGCAGGCGCATCGCCTCCTTCCATTCCTCCAGCGACCGCGCGCGCATCATGCGCAGGAACTGCTCGGTCTTGCGGAACTCGCCGTCGGCGGGCCAACGCGCAACGATCACCTTCCCCTCACTCCGGTCCACCACCGGCCCCACGTGCGTGCGCCAGAGCGTGCGCACCTCGCTCGAGAGCCCGGGCCCGTTCCGGTACTCGGCCACGACATCCACGCGCTCGATCGGGTGGCTCGCCCCGTCGAGGAGGAAGTGGTCGGGGCGTGCGGGGTCGACCTCCAGCGCGTAGAGCGCCTCGTTGTCGGTGTTGTTGTTCGTCGTCGCGAAGGCCAGGTGCCGGTTGAAGCCGCCCACCAGGAGCGCCGGGTTGCCGATGCGGAAGTCGCCGTAGAAGTCCAGGACGCCGGGCACCGTCACGTGTGCCTCGTAGTAGCCGGCGCTCCAGTCCAGGTGCGGGTTGCGCAGCAGGATGGCGCGCCCCGACCTGGTGCGCGACGGCGCGAAGGCCCAGGCGTTGGACCCGTCGCCCTCGCGCTGCAACGAGTCGCGCTGCGCCCGCTCGCGGCGACGGCGTGCCTGGTCGGCGTACGCGCGCGCGGCATCGGGGACGAACGGCTCCATCCAGAGCGCGGCAATGTCCACGCCCTGCACGTCGGTGGGCATCCACGCGGGGAAGTCGGCCCGGTGCTGGCGCACGAAGTCGTTGATCCCCTGCGCAAAGCCCTCGTACACCTCGCGCGTCTCGAGTTGCAACTGTCGGTAGGTTGCCTGGGCGCGGGCATGCGTCAGGCGCGCCCCGAAGTCGCGCTCC
>CAZVDJ010000294.1:0-5983 GCA_964626245.1 uncultured Gemmatimonadaceae bacterium | reverse complement strand
CTGCATCGCAGCGTTCGTCCCGCGGGCCGCGCCGCCCTCGGGAGGCCGGCGGCGCTGGCCGTCCGGCGCCGCGGCACCGTCAGCCGCCTTGCGGGTGCCGCTGCGTGCGCCCTGACGCGCGCCGGAGTCGCGCCCCTGCGCCGGCGGCAGGTCCACTTCGCCGCGCATCATGCGGCGCATCTCGCGTGGCGGCCCCCCGATGTTGAGCCCTCCCTCGCCCTCACCGCCGCGGCGCCCGGCGCCGCCCATGCCGCCGCCCATCACGGCGATCTGCGCCTGGATCTGCGCGGTGACGCTGTCGGTGTTCAGGCCCAGCGTGTTGGCCAGCATCGGCGCCTCGCGCGTGGTGCGCACGGCGTCGTTTGGCACGGCCAGCACGTCCTCGCGACGGTCCACCAGCACCGAGGCCTCGCCATTCATCCCCGGCTTCAGCAACCCTTCGTTGTTCGCCAGGTTGATCAGGACGGGGAACATGGTGACGCTCTGCTGTACCACCGCCTGCGGTTCGATCTTCTCCACCACGCCGCGGAACGGCCGGTCGGGGTAAGCGTCGACGGTGACGGTGGCCTGCTGGCGGGGGAGCACGCTGCCGATGTCCGTCTCGTTGAACAGGGCGCGCATGCGCACCTGGCTCAGGTCGGCCATCTTGAGCAGCGTGGTGCCGCCACCAAAGGCGCTCGTGGCCGACGTGATCACCTGCCCCAACGACACCGTCTTCTCGATGATCATGCCGGCCACCGGGGCGCGGACGGTCGCGTCTTCCAGTCGCTGCCTGGCCAGGTCGAGCGACGTGCGTGCGCGGATGACAGACGCCTGCGAATTGGCAAAGTCGAGTTGCGCCGCCTCGTTTTCCTGCGCGGTGATGATGCGCTTGCCGTAGAGCTCATCGGAGCGCTTCTTCTGCGCCTCCGACACCTGCAGCTTGGCTTCGGCAGCGTTGAGGTCGGCCTGAGACTGGTCGAACTGGTTCTGCACGTCGCGCGTGTCGAGCTGCACCAGCAGGTCGCCGGGCTGCACCTGCGTCCCCGTCTCCACCGTCATACGGGTGATCTGTCCCGACGACTTGGACTTCACCTCGACGACGTTGATGGGCTCCACCGCGCCGGACGCGGTCGCGTCGAGCACGATGGTCTGCCGGCTCACCTTGGCCGTCTGGATGACGAGCTTCTGCTCTTCCTGCTTGGCGCAGGCGGCCGCGGCGAGCGCCAGCAGCACGAGGGTGGAACGATTCACCGGATTCTGGAGGGAGTTGGGGGGCGTCCGCTTCCGTGGTTGGACGCCCCCGTCTGGCTGACGTTAGCGGGGCGGAGCTTACGGAAGGTCGCGCCCGACGATGGATTCGATCTGCGCCTTGGCCACGCGGGCGTCGTACCGGGCCTGGATGAGCGCGGAGCGTGCGGCATTGAGCTGCGACTGCGAGGTGAGCACGTCCAGCAGCGTGGACGCCCCGAGGGTATAACGCTGCTGCTGCACGCGAAGATCCTCCTCGGCGGCGGCGACCGACGCGACCTGGATGGCCGCGCGCTCCTGCGCGAGCGACAGGGCGCCGAGGAACTGGGTAAGCTGCTGCTGGACGGCGAGGCGAGCGTCGCGGAGTTGGGCCTCGGCGTTGCGCTCGGCGACGCTGGCGCGCGTGACGTTTTCTTCCCGTGCGAAGCCGTTGAACAGCGGGTACTGCAGCGTGAAGCGCAGCGCCTTGGCGGTGGCGTACTCGCCGCCGGTGAGCGCGAAGTTCTTGTCGGTTCGGCTCCCCGACAGGTTGTAGCTCATGTTGATCGTGGGGAGGTACGGCGTCCGCGATGCGCGCAGCGACGCGGACGCCGCGCCAAGCTCAGCACGGGCCTGCACCACCGACGGTGCCGACTCGACCGCGTTGGCGACGTCGACGGTGTCGATCGAGACGCGCGGCAGGACGGAATCGGCAGCCTCCGTCGCGGTCACCTCGAACGGCGTGCCGAGGAGCCGCGTGAGGTTCGCGTTCGAGACGCGAAGCGTGTTCTCGGCGGTCAGGACTGCCAGCCGCGCATTGCCGACCTGGATCACGGATCGCAGCGAGTCGGACACGGTCGCGGCCCCGGCGCCCACCCGCGCGATGGCGGCCTTCAGCTGCTCCTCGCTCTGCGCCAGCTGCGCCGTTGCGGCCGCGCGAGACTCCCGGGCGGCGAGCACGTTGAAGTACTGCTGCTTGACCTCGAGCGCGATGCGGAAGTGCTGCAGGCGCTCATTGGACTCGGCGGCGGTGAGGCCGGCGCGTGCGCTGCGCAGCTGGAAAAGCCGGCGCCCGCCGTCAAAAAGCTCCAGGCTGGAGCTGACGCCGCGATTGAAGTTCCACGGATCGCCCCGGAACGGTACGAGCTGCCCCTGAAAGAAGGTCTCGCCGCCCTGTCGGTTGCTGCCATAGTTCAGCGACAGCGAGGGCATGAAGCTCCCGTAGGCGGTGCGAATGGCCGCGTCCGAGCTGCGGATCTGCCCGCGCGCCTGCACGGCGGTGGGGGCGTTCTGCTGCGCGAGCCGCACCGCTTCCTCCAGCGAAACAGGTCGGGCGCCACCGCTGGTGGCGCCCTGGGCCAGGAGAGTCGCAGGAGTCAGGAGTGCGAGCAGGGATCGTCGAAGCATCACTCGTTCTTGGTCTTTCGGGTGGTATCGGCGAACTCGGCGATCAACGCCTCGAACTCCCGCCGCTGTTCCTCGCTCAGCAGGCGGCGGATCTGCTCGCGCCATGCCTGCTTGATCGAGTCCATCTGCGGGCGAATGGGGGCCATCGCATCGCGATACTGCCGGCTGCGCTCGTCCAGCAGCGAGTCCACGGCGTGCTGCTGCTCACCGGACAGGCGCAGGCGCTGCGACATGAGCCGCATCAGGCTCTCGTTGGACGAGAGGTACGCCGAGTCACGGCTCATGTAGCGGTTGGCCGTGAAGCCGAGCACGCCGCCCGTGACGAAGGCGCCCAGCAGGAACATCAGCGCGAGGTTGCGTGAGTCCTTCATGTGCCGTGCGGTCAGTCGTGCGTGATGAGGTAGCGCAGCGTCGCCTCACGCTCGGCGTTGCGCTCGCCGCGATCCGACTCCGTGAGGAGCGGAATCTCGCTCGGCGTGCCGATCAGGCGATCCACCGCCATGCGCTGCTGCAGTTCGCGGGTCTGCCACGACGCCAGCGCCGCGATGAGCGCCGCTGCCGCCGCCGCCGTGAGGCCCAGCCGCACCCAGCCCGGGAACCACGACCACCATTCCCGCGCGCGCTCCGTGGCCACCGCGTCCATGATGCGGCGCTCGAGGGAGGTCCAATAGGAGTCATCGGCGGGCGCCGCGTACATCGCGCGCAGTGCGCCGGTGAGCTCGTCGTCGTGCATGTCGCGGTCGTCGCCGCGGATGCTGTTCATAACTGACTCCGGATTTCGCCAAGGACCTGCCGCAGCCTGGCCCTGGCGTGATGAAGGTCGGAGCGGGCCGTCCCTTCCGGGATCCCCAGCATCCGGCCGATTTCCGCGTGCTTGTACCCCTCGACGTCGTGCAGGACGATCACCGACCGCTGCCGGTCTCCGAGCAGCTCGAGCGCCGTCGACAGGCGACGCTTCAGCTCGTCCGACTCGGCCGGATCGCGGAACGGCGACGCGATCGTGTCGGCCAGGGAATCGGCATCGCGCACCTTGCGGCGACGCGTGATGTCGAGCGCCGCGTTGGCCACGATGCGATGCAGCCACGCCCCGAACGCCTGGTCGGGGAGGAAACGATGCAGCGCCCGGTAGGCGTGAAGGAAGCCCTCCTGCACCGCGTCCTCCGCATCCTCGTGCGTGAGCACGATGGACCGCGCCACCGCATATGCGCGCCGCTGGTGCAGCCGGACGAGCGACGCAAAGGCGTCGTTCTCGCCTCGCTGCGCCGCCACCACGAGCAGGTGCTCGCGCTCGCGGTCAGCCGGCTCGGCGAACGCCATGGGACGGCGGGGCAGGCTGCCCGCCACGGGGGCGAGCGGTGTCGGAATGATCGCAGTCGTCACGAAGGCTCAACGTCGTGCAGTCTCCCCTAGAACGCGTCGGTTGGGAACAGTGTTGAGGGAGGCAGCCCCGGTGCGGTCCCGCGCGACGCGAGCTCACGCCGTGGCCGCAACACCAGCCAACCCCAGCTCGGCGGCGCGCGCCTGCATGGCGCCGATGACGAACTGGATGTGGGGCTCGAGTTCGACGCCAAGGTCGGCCGCACCGTTAAGGACATCCTCACGATTCACGCCGCGCGCAAAGGCCTTGTCCTTCATCTTCTTCAGCACCGACCTGGCATCCACGTCGTGCACGGACTTGCTCGGCTTGACCAGCGCGGTGGCGGTGATCAGCCCCGTGAGCTCGTCGACGGCAAAGAGCGTCTTGGCCATGCGGCTTTCCCTGGGAACGCCGCTGTACTGGGCGTGCCCCAGGATCGCGACGAGAATGTCTTCGGGATAGCCCTTCGCACGCAGCAGGCGCACCCCCTCGGCGGGATGTTCCGCGTCCGGCAGATGGTCGGCGTTGGGCCACCGCTCGTAGTCGAAGTCGTGCAGCAGGCCGGCCAACCCCCACCGCTCCTCGTCCTCGCCAAACGATGCGGCGTAGGCGCGCATCGCGGCCTCCACGGCGTACATGTGCTTGCGGAGCGACTCGCTCTTCGTGAACTCGTGGACGATGGCGAGGGCGTCGTCGCGGGAGGGGAGCGACATGATGGGAAGGAGAGCGTGGTCTGACCGGTTGCCGAATGACAGCTGCTTCAAGTCTAGCGTATCGACCCCGTCGTCGTCGCCCCCCGGAGGTGCGCATCGTCATACCGCGGCTCGTCGCGGCACACCGCGGCGTACTCCCGGGTGAAACGCGGCGGGGCCGCCCTCGCCGACGAGGACGGCCCCTGCGGGTGCGTGCGGTCGCCGCCTGCCGGCGACCTAGTGCGTCGTCGTCGCTTCAGCCTTGGTTCCGGCGTGGCTCGCGAACTTGGCGTTGGTCCACCGCACGATGCCGTACGTCATGACGAAGAGGGCCACGGAGGTGACGATCAGGCCGGCGAAGGCCGCCCGCATGTCGCTCGAGTGATGGGTCGATTGGGAAGACATGACAGTCGAAGAAGGGTCGTGGATCAGTCGACGCGGGCAGAGATCATCTCGTCATTCTGCTTGATCGTCGGCAGGATGTCGAGTCCCGCGGTCACCCGGCCGAAGACGGTGTGCACGCCGTTGAGGTGACGGCAGTTGTCCGGGTTGAGGACGATGAAGAACTGCGAGCCGCCGGTGTCCTTGCCCGCATGCGCCATCGACAGCGCGCCCACGTCGTGCTTGTGCGGGTTGCCCGCGGTCTCGCACTTGATGCGCCACCCCGGACCGCCGGTTCCGACCGGCCCCTTGGCGTGTTCCCCGCCCTTGGAGTACGGGTCGCCGCCCTGCACGACAAACTCGGGAATCACTCGATGGAAGCGGGTGCCGTCGTAGAAGCCGCTATTGGCGAGCTTCTCGAAGTTGGCAACCGTGGCGGGAGCCTCGCCATCGAACAGCTCGAGCGTGAGGGTTCCCTTGGACGTGACGATGGTGGCGGATTTCATGAGAACGGAGACGGGAGACGGGAGACGGGAGACGGGAGAACGGCGTCCGGGTCGCGTGTGGATGCGCGCAAAGTTAGTCGCGCGACCCGCAGGGTGCCTACGTGCTGGCCGGGAGTTGTGCGGATGGGCAACGAGGCGCCAGCGGGCACTCACCGCAGCGAGGCTTGCGGGCATCGCACAGGCGGCGACCGTGCCAGATGAGCAGGTGAGACAGCATGGTCCAACGCTCGGCGGGGAAGAGGCGCATGAGCGCCTGCTCCACCTTGACCGGGTCCGTCTCCCGGGTGAGCCCCAACCGGACCGCGAGTCGCCCCACGTGTGTGTCCACCACCACGCCCACATTGATGTCGAAGGCGTTGCCGAGCACGACATTCGCGGTCTTGCGCCCCACGCCGGGGAGGTGGACCAGCGCCTCCATGCGCGCCGGCACC
>CAZVDJ010000293.1:0-6017 GCA_964626245.1 uncultured Gemmatimonadaceae bacterium | reverse complement strand
GATGCAGAAGAAGGCGTCGGCGCTCGCGTAGCGGATGCAGGCCGCGGTGACCATGTCCACTGCGCCGCCGATGCACCCGCCCTGGATGGCGCAGATCACCGGGATGCGCAGGTTTTCGATCTTGGTGAAGGTGCCCTGCATGTCGGTGAGCAGGTCGTAGATGGCCGCACGGCCTTCGGGGCTCTGGTCGTCCATCTGGATCGCGCCGCCAAAGGTCTCCAGCGCCATGCCGGCGCTGAAGTGCTTGCCCGTGCTGCTGATGACCAGCGCGCGCGCCTGGCCCTCGTGGTGGATCCGCGTGAGCAGCTCGTCGAGCTCGCGCCAGAAGGTCGGGTGCATGGTGTTGAGTTCGGCGGGCCGGTTCAGCACCAGGTGGGCGACGTGATCTGTCGTGCTGAGGGTGAAGCAGGTCGGTGCGGTCATGGCGGGCTGGTCTCGGTGGTGGTGGGCGTCGTCGCACACCTGATGTGGAGCGCGCTGTGGGGCGTCTGCTTCAGTGTCGTCGCGCTGGGACTGCGCGGCCTTGCCCTCCCTGCCGGGGCGCTCCTCTTCGTGCTCTTCCTGGGCGCCCTGTCGTCGACCGCGGTCCCCGGGGCGCTCGGTGCCGCTGCATTCGCGCCGCTGAGCACCGCGCAGACGGCCTTCCTCCTCGTCCTCCTCGCTGGTGCGTTCATTGCGGGAGTGGCAGTCGTGCGCCATCGGCGCGAGACCGAGCCGGGCTCGGTCGCCCCGAAGTCTGTCACGTAATCACAACATCATCTTCGGGACGTGTCCGATAGCGTGCAGGCGGGGTCTCTCCTTGTGAGGGACTCTCGCTCCGACCGCGCGGACGGACACGCCGGCCCGTCGCGCTGGGCGGAGCATTCTTTACCGAGGAGGAGGGGTGATGGACATCCTCGTGATGCTCGAGGATCGCCCCGAACACTCGACGGTGCTTGCGCACGTGAACTCCGTGCCGTCACCGCTCAACTCCGAGCGCCCGTCGCGGGACGTGGTCACCCTGTATGGGGATGCCACACCCGAGTCGCTGGCTCTCGCCTTGGCGGCAGCGGTCGAAGCCCATCGTGAGCCCCGCGAGCGTTTGGACACGATTCGGCACGTGGCACTCTGGCCCGAACGCGGCGCTGTCGGCGACGCCGCGTGGCGCGATGTCCAGACCGGACATCTCGTCACCAGCGACCTCGCGATTCCCTTCGCGGTCCTGGAACAAACCGCCGAACACCTGCTGGTGGAATGCGGCGCGGCGATTCGTCGTCTCGTGGCGGGGCTGCTCATGCCCGACTGGCCCGAGGGGACCCGGCGCGCGATTTCCTTCTCATTCACTCCGCTCGCCGTCCTTCCGGCCGCCTTGGGAGCGCGCAGCGACGCCTTCCTCGACAGCTACCGGCAGGCCGAGGGGCTCGACCACGACCACGACGGAGACTAGACCACGATCCTCATCTGTCAGAGTAGTGTCCTGAGTAGAGTCTGGAGCACTGTCTGAGGCAGAGTCGCACGGGCCGCCCGATTCGGGCGGCCCGTTTGCGTTCCGCAATCGGGCGATCACTTCTTGACGGGCCCCACCGCGGGCGACAAGGTCCGGCACGTCACCATCCCACCACGGGAGATTCAGGCAATGCGTGAGTACCGCGCGACGGACATTCGCAACGTGGCGGTCGTCGGACACGGCGCCAGCGGCAAGACCACCCTGGTCGACGCCCTGGCATACGTGTCCGGCTCGAGTAAACGCCACGGCACGATCAAGGAGGGGACGACCCTCACCGACCATACGCCGGAGGAGATCGAACGAGGCTACTCCATCAGCCTGGGGTGCGCCTATGCCGACTGGATGGACACGAAGGTCAACCTGATCGACACTCCCGGGTACCTCGACTTCCACGGCGATGCAATTGCCGGCCTGGCCGCCGCCGACGGCGCCATCTGCGTCGTGAGCGCGCAGGGAGGCGTGGAGGTGGGGACGGAGAAGATGTTTCACGAGGCGGTGCGGCGCGGAGACCCGGTGCTCTTCGTCGTCTCCATGATGGACAAGGAGCACGCCGACTTCGATCGCGTCTACCGGCAGATCAAGGAGCGCCTAACGTCAAAGGTCGTCCCGGTGGAGATCCCCATCGGGACCGGGTCCAACTTTCGCGGCGTCATCAACCTCTTCGCCAAGAAGGCCTACCTGTACAACCCGGCCGCCCGGTCGGGCGAGTACACCGAGGCAGACATCCCGGCCGACGAGCAGGCACGCTTCGACAGCTACTACCAGGAACTCATCGAGGCGATTTCCGCCACCGACGACACGATGCTCGAGCGCTACCTGGAAGGGGCCGAGATCGGGCGCGACGAGGCGATTCACGGCATGAAGGAAGCGATGAAGCGGATGGACCTCTTTCCGCTCTTCGCCGTCTCCGCCGACCACGTCATCGGCGTGCAGGCGCTGCTCACGGAACTCGTGCAGCTGATGCCATCGGCGTACGAGATGGAGGAGGTGCACGCGTTCAAGGGAGCAGAAGGCGACCACACCGTCGAGATCCACGCCGTGGACAGCAACCCGTTCGCGGCGCTCGTCTTCAAGACGCACTCCGAGACGCACGTGGGCGAGGTGTCGTTCTTCCGCATTTTCTCGGGCACGGTGTCCAACGGGCAGGAGGTGTACAACGCGACCCGTGACCACGTGGAGAAGATGGGGCACCTGTGCGTGGGGCAGGGGAAGGAGCGCCTGGAAGTGTCCCTCCTGCACGCGGGCGACATCGGCTGCGTGGCCAAGCTCAAGAACACGCACACGAACGACACGCTCTCGACCCGGGAGCACCCGGTCCGCCTGCCGCAGATCACCTTTCCGGAGCCGGTGGTGCACTTTGCCGTGCACGCCGCCTCGCGCAACGACGAGGAGAAGCTGCAACAGGGGCTGCACCGCCTGCACGACGAGGACCCGACCTTCGAGACGCACTACAACCCGGAGACGCACGAGACGATCATCGCCGGGTTGGGAGAGCGCCACCTGGACGTGTCGCTGGCCAAGCTGCGTCGCAAGTACAACGTCTCGGCCGAGCTCACGCGGCCGCGCATCGCCTATCGCGAGACGATCACGGGCAAGGGGGACGGGCAGGGGCGCCACAAGAAGCAGTCGGGCGGGCGCGGGCAGTTTGGTGACTGCTGGATCCGCATGGCGCCCCGCGTGCGCGGCGCGGGGTATGCCTTCGTGGACAAGATCGTGGGGGGCGTGATCCCGTCGGGCTTCCGTCCCGCCATCGACAAGGGGATCCAGGAGGCTTCGGCACGCGGCATCCTGGCCGGCTATCCGCTGGTGGACTTCGAGGTGGAGCTGTACGACGGATCGTACCATTCCGTCGACTCCAACGAGATGTCATTCAAGATGGCGGGGATCCTTGGCTTCAAGGCGGTGGCGCCCAAGTGCAAGCCCATCCTGCTGGAGCCGCTGGACACCGTGGAGATCACGACCCCCGATCACTACCTGGGTGACGTGATGGGTGACCTGTCGGGGCGGCGCGGGCAGATCCTCGGGTCCGACTCGCCGGCACCGGGCTTCACGCTCGTGCGCGCGCACGTGCCGCAGGCGGAAATGCACCTGTACGCTACCGACCTGTCGTCGCTCACGCACGGCCACGCCACCTTCAGGCGGCGCTTCCACGGATATGAGCAGATGCCGCACGAGGCGGCGCAGAAGGTCGTGGCCGACTCGGCCAAGGCCAGGAAGGACGAGGAGGGCGAGGGGTAGCACTGCCCCGCCGGCAAGGTTGCACCCGACGGCCCGGCGCACGCCGGGCCGTCGTCGTCAGTTGCGTTCGCCGCGCAGGATGGTGGTGAGCAGTCCCACGGCAAAGACGCGTCCCTGGCCGGGCTCGCCCCACAGCTGGATCATCAGGCGAGTGGTGGGCGACGTGATCGACGTCCAGGCCACGCCGTCGAAGCGCAGCAGGACGCCGTCCTCGCCCAGGGCGTACACATCGGTGGGGCCCGTCCCCCACACGTTGCGCAGCGTCTTCTGCACCGGGCTGGCCATCGCGTACCAGCGCGTGCCGTCGTATCGCAGGATCGTGGCCGAGTCGCCCACGGCGAAGACATCGCGCGGTCCGGTGCCCCACACGCCGCGCAGCAGCTGACGGGTGGGCGTGGGCTGGCGCCGCCAGCTCGATCCATCGTAGCGCAGCACGAGTCCCGAGTCGCCCACGGCAAAGACATCGGTGGCCGACAGCCCCCACACGTGCCGCAGGAAGGCATTCGTTCCCGACGTCATCGGCGTCCACGTACCATTCCCGGTGGACGAGAAGATGGTGCCGCGTTCGCCAACGATGAAAAGCTGCGTGGGACTCGCGGCCCACACCGACCGCAGCAGGGCGGTGACGCCGCTGGGTTCCGTGGACCACCGCGCGCCATCGAAGCGAAGGATGGTCCCGGTGTCGCCCACCGCGTACACCTGCGTGGGCGAGGCGCCGAAGACGCCGTACAGCGGCTGCGTCGGCGGCGCGTCCATGGGTGACCACCCCTGCAGCGTGCGGCGGAGCACCGCGCCCCCGCCGCCCACCGCGAAGAGCGTCCCGTCGCCGGGGCCCCACACGGCGGTAAGCGCGGGCGACGTGGTCTCCGTGACCCAGCCGGCACTCGCGTTCCCGCGCAATACGGTGCCATCCCAGCCGGTCACGACGAGCGTGCCGCTTCCGTCGTCGAACACGCCGCGCAGGTTCTGCCCCGTGCGGGTGTCGGGCAGTTCACGCCAGCGCGTGCCGTCGAAGTGCAGGATGGCCCCGGTGTTCCCCACCGCGTACACGTCGCTGGCCGAGCGTCCCCAGACCGCGAAGAGGTTGCGCCGGGTGGGCGGCGTCTGTCGCTGCCACGACGTGCCGTTCCAGCGCAGCACCAGCCCGTTGATCCCCACGGCCCACGCGTCATTCGGCCCGCTCCCCCACAGGCCGAAGATCGCCTCGGTGGTGCCGGTGGCGAACGTGCGGAAGTCGGTGCCGTCGTAGTGTACCATCACGCCGTTCTGGCCGGCGAGCCACAAGTCGTTAGGCGAGGTTCCCCATACCGCCCACAGCTCCCAGCCGCGACCGGTGGTGACCACGCGCCACGCACTGCCGTCGAAGTGCAGCACGGTGCCGTCGGTCCCCACCGCGAAGACCTGGTCAGCACCAAAGCCGAAGACGTCCAGCAGCGTCTGCCCCGTGGGGGACGGCATCGGCAGCCAGGCGACGCCATCGTATCGCCAGATCTGGCCACCCGTCCCCACGGCCATGACGTTGCGCGCGCTCGACCCCCACACGCCCACCAGCGTCTCGTTGGTCCCGGTTGGCACCAGGCGCCAGTTGCCGCCGCGTCCCTGCAGGACCGCGCCGTTCTGGCCCACGGCAAAGCCCTCGCCCGTGGACGGGTCGCTCCAGATGCCGAGCATCGAGACGTCGGTCACTCCCTGGCGCTCGACACCGAACGTTGGCGTGCGCGCGCTCGTGCCGACGACGGTCAGGTCGCTCGTGGCGCGCAGCGACCCCGCGCTCGCCGTGATGCGCGCCGTGCCCGGCGCCACGGCCTGCACCACGCCGCTGGCATTCACCGTGGCCACGCCGGGCGCTGCGCTTTGCCAGGCAAGCGAGACGCCGCCCACGGGCGCGCCGTTGGCGTCCAGGGCGCGGCCAGTGAGCGGAAGGGTGGCCCCTGCCGTGACCCAGGCAGTGGCGGGGACCACCTCCACCGACGCGGTTCCCGGCGGGATGGGCGGGGTGGGGGCGCTCCCACCGTCGTTGCACCCGACGGAGACGCACGCCACCACCAGCACTATCGAGGCGCCTCGCCGGCCTCGCCGGCCTCGCCGGCGTCGCCCGTCACGCCGCGCACCCTGCACCAATTCGAACTCCCTCGCCACGCCGAACCGCTCCTGAGGAACCGACGCCTTCACGAACGCCAGTTGGCGCGGCAATGGGAAGTGCGCGGCCTCACGTTGCCGGGCGCGCCGGCTGGCCCGCCAGCTGGCCCGCCAGCTGGCCCGCCGGCCGGCGCGCCAGCCAGTGAGCCCGCCG
>CAZVDJ010000292.1:0-6020 GCA_964626245.1 uncultured Gemmatimonadaceae bacterium | reverse complement strand
CGCGTGATGTTCAGTTCGCTGGAGTCGCAGGGGCTGCGGTACGCCGCGTTCGTTGCCGCCGTGGTGCGAGGCGGGGTGGAACGGCTTGTCGGTCCCGCTCTCGGGGTAGGTTCGCGCCGAGCCGTCGCGCCCCATCTTGAACGAGAAGACGCGCGTGATGTCGGCGGCGAAGGCGAGCGCCTGGATGTCGAACATCAGCTGCACGTGCTCGGCGAACGAGTCGGGAACGCCGGCGGGCGCCTCGGGGAGCTCGCGCACCTCACCCGACGTGTTGCGCGCCTCGATGCGCTGGATGCGGCGCTCCACCTCGCGGATGTCCTCGAGGTAGCGGTCCAGCCGGTGGTTGTCGTCGGGCCCGAGCATGCGTTGCAGCGACGACATCTCGCTGGCCACGAAGTCCAGGATCGACCGGCGCGAGCGGCGGCGCGCCGCGCGTTCCTCGCTCGTCCCGCCCACGCCGAAGAGCTTCTCGAAGGCGACGCGCGGGTCGCGGATCACCGGAAGCGGCTCGGTGGGCGATGCCCACGAGATGGAATCGGTGTACACGCAGGCGTATCCGTACGCGCAGCCGCCCGCCTGGTCCACGTTCTCGATGCACAATTGCATGGACGGGATGGGGGTGTCCTGCCCGAAGCGCTGCGCATACAGCTGGTCCATCGAGGTCCCCACGCGCACGTCCGACCCCTCGGTCTGGCGGGGGTGCATGTGGGTGAGGAAGACCGCCGAGGAGCGGAAGTGGTCGCCGCCGATCTCCTTGGGGATCACCGGTTCCGCCTGCCGCACGTCGGTGTTGGAGACGATGGTGAGGTAGTCGCGGTACTTGTCGAGCGACGACAGCGCGGTGGGCGACAGGTCGAACTGCGACCCGGCGGCCGCCGGCGACCAGAGGTTCATCTTCGCTCCCAGCTCATTGCAGCCGGCGGCGCCGTGCACCATCTCGATCGCCACCAGCCGCGTGCGGTCCGCCGCCTTCATCCCGGCGCGCGCCATGCGCCCCGTGGGGACCATCGCGTCCAGGAACGGGAGGGCGACGGTCGCCCCCATGCTGTGGAGGAAGGTCCGGCGCGGGAGTGGCTTTCCGTTCAGGAATCGCATGTCGTCAGCGTCTCCGTGGGTGATTCCATCACTCGTTGGTCTTCTGTCCCGCGGCGGCGAGCGCCACCCGCTTGGCGCGGAAGGCGTCGCTCGTCACCACGCCGGTCACGAAATCGGCGAACTTGTAGCCGCCCGCCGCCGCCTGCGCGGTGGTGCGGCGAATGGCCGGCATGTCGTAGTACTCCATCCGGCGCCCGGTCGCGTACGCCATCAGGTTGAGCGTGAAGGTGCGCAGCAGCGGCTGCGGACGCTTGAGCAGCGCCTGCTGCAGCTCCGCCGGCGTGCGCACCGGCGTGCCATCGTAGAAGTCGCCGCGCGTGTCCAGCGGCATCCCGTTCTCCCGGATGCGCCAGCGCCCCGTCACGTCGAAGTTGTCCAGCGCCAGGCCGATGGGGTCCATGAACAGGTGGCACGAACGGCACGCCGCGTTGTCGCGGTGCATCTCCATCCGCTCGCGCGTGGTGAGCATGCGCCCCTCGCTCGCGTCCTTCGTCTCCTCGAGGTCGGGGACGCCCGGCGGCGGCGGCGGCGGGGGCGACCCGAGGAGCACCTCCATCACCCACTTGCCGCGCAGCACGGGCGAGGTCCGGTTGGCCACGGAGGTGAGCGTGAGCACGCTGGCGTGCCCCAACAGGCCGATGCGGGTGGAGTCGGGATATTGCACCCGGCGGAACTCCGGCCCCACCACTCCCTTCCACCCGTAATGACGGGCCAGCGCCTCGTTCACGAACGTGTAGTCCGCGGTGTACAGCTCCAGCACCGAGCGGTTCTCCCGCACCAGCGTGGCAAAGAAGGTCTCCGTCTCCCGCCGCATGTCGTCGGCGAGCTGCTGGTGGAAGTCGGGAAACTGCAGGGCGTCGGGATGCACCTTCTCCAGGTCCTGCAGCCGCAGCCACTGCGCGGCAAACCGGGAGGCCAGCGCCTCGGAGCGGCGGTCGGCGAGCATGCGCCGCGCCTGCGCCGCGAGCCCGGCCGGCGTGCGCAGCGCCCCGCGCCTGGCCGCCGCCAGCAGCGACTCGTCAGGCGGCGCCCCCCACAGGAAGAACGACAGGCGGGACGCGAGGTCCAGGTCCGCCAGCACGAACGACTCCCCGCCCTTCACCGCGGCCGGCTTCTCCTCCACCCGGAAGATGAAGTGCGGTGAGGCCAGCATCGCCTCGAGCGCGAAGCGTACCCCGCCCTCGAAGCCCCCGTCCTTCACCCCCTCATCGTAGAAGCGCAGGAGCCCTTGCACGTCGGCGGCAGCCAGGGGCCGGCGATACGCGGTGCGCCCCAGCGTGGTCACGATCTTCTCTGCGCAGGGGCGCGCCTCAGCGGGGGACAGGGGCCGGCAGATGAAGATCTGCTTGCGGCTGGCGGTCTCGGAAACGCCCGTCGGGTTGTACGGTCCCAGCACGACCAGCTCGCGCAGGTGCGGCAGGATCGTGATCCCGCCGTCAGCGCCGATCTGCGTGTCGGCGATCGAGTGCCCGATGGGGGCGATGAGGTCATTCACCGGCCCCTCGAACGTCCGTACGAACGCCGCCGAGATGCGCTGCGCCCCCGCACGCACGCGGATGGGCGGCGACTTGAGCTCCATGCCGTTGGCGTCGGCCTGCGACATCCAGCGGTCCACGTCGATCATCGCGACGCGCTCGCCGTTCACCGCGATCTCCACCTTCTCGTCGAAGGGCGCCGCCGAACCGTACAGCTGCCCCGTGGGGATGGAATGCAGCGTGATGGCGAAGACGTACTCGCCGTCCGCCGGGAAGTTGTGCACCACGGCGGTGCCGCCGCGCGTCCCCGCCGGCGCTCCCTCCACCTGCTGCAGCTGCGACGTCAGGCGCGGGATCTTGTAGGTCGCCGAGGTCGGGGCGGCCCGCGGGTCGCCCACGGCCAGGCGCGCGATTTCGCTGGCCGCATCCAGGTAGGCGTCGAGCAGCGTCGCCGAGGGCATCTGCACGTCGGCGATGTTGTCGAAGTTCGCGCTCTTCGTGTCGAGCGGGAGCCACTTTCCCGGGTCCACGTCCAGCGCCAGCAGCTGGCGGATGGACTGCGCGTACTCCACCCGGTTCAGTCGCTGGAACGCACGGTGCCCCGGCTCGGGGCGCAGCGCGGCACGGGCGTCGATGAGCCGTTCGAGCGTCTGCTGCAGGACGGCCAGCGTGTCACCCTTGGGACGCGCCCGCCCCGGCGGCGGCATCATCCCGGCCTGCAGTTTCCCGATCACCTTCTCGGCGATCTCGGTCGCCTCCGGTCGCTGGGCGGCGGTCGCGACGTCGAACCCCTCCAGCACCAGGTTCCCCATCTTCCGCTGCGCGGAGTGACAGCCGCCGCACGTCTTCTTCACCACGCCGTTGAGGTCCTCGGGCGTGAGCGCCGAGCCGCGGGGCGCCACGTGCGGGAAGGTGCGAGGACCGGGGAGTGCCCGGCCGTGAGCAGCCGCGGAGGCGACCGCGCCGCGCGCGCCCTGCGCCGCAATGGGGGAGGAGTGCGTCGAAACCGCCACGAGCGCCCAGCCGCCCACCACTGCAACCGCACGTGCCATCATGCCGGAATTCTCCTTGGGGGACGCCCCGGGCTGCCGCACCCCGGCTGGCGTGGGACGAGTCGTGCAAAAGTCGGGTCACTCGCGGGGGCTAGCAAGGGCCGACTCGCCGCGAGACCTTGGAGCGCGGTCGCGTCCCCAACGCGTTTCAGGGACGAAACGTTGTGCTTTGCCCGGCGACGCTTCGCCCGTGGCCGCACCGTGCGCTCGCGCGGTCGCGTCCCCCCGGAACGGTGGCGTCGAACACCTTCCGGCGCCCGTCTTCGCCGGCCCCACACCCCGTGTGCCATGACTGACCGCTGGATGCCGCCCGCGCGCTCGATCGCCACCCTGGTCGCGCTCGCCGCCCCGCTCTTTCTCCTCGACGCCGACCCGGTGGCCTCGGCGCCTGACACCGCCGGCCTGCAGGCACGGGCCGGGGCGGTTGCAGAGCTCGGTCAGGGCACGGCGCGGCTCAATCCGACCATCGCCCTTCTCGAGTCGGGCAAGCCGGTCTTCGGACTGTACGCGCCAAGCAACCGTCGACCGTCGGCGCGCCCGGGGCAGCCCCCGGCGCCGGAGACGCCCGCTCGCACACCGGCGCAGCTGGCGGCGGACGCGCTGGCGCAGGCGGGGAGCGACTACGTCTTCGACGGCGGCATGGAGCACGACTTCGAGGCTGGCTATCCGCCATTTGTCGACTTCGTGAAGGGGATGCAGGCCGCGGGGGTGCTGCAGGCCGGCGCGTCCCGGAGGTTGACGCATCCGCTGGTGGTGAAGATGACCGAGATCGCCCCGGACCCCGGCAAGGCGCGCGAGCGAATTGCCCGGCAGCTCAACCTTGGCGTGAGCACCGTGGTCTTTGTCGACGTGCAGAGCGCCGAGGAGGTGAGGCAGGGGCTGGCGATGATGCGCTTCGCATCCCGCGGCGGCACGCGCCCCGACGACGTCGGGACGGCCCCCGCCTACTGGGGAATGAGCGCGACGGAGTATCGCGAGCGCGCCGACCTCTGGCCCCTCCACCCGAAGGGCGAGCTGACCAACTGGACGATCGTCGAGAGCAAGGCGGGGCTCGCGCGCATACGCGAGATTGCTGCGGTGAAGGGCATTTCGGTCCTCTTTCCCGGGGCCGGGACGTTGCGGGGTGTCTTCACCTCGACCGACGCCTCAGGCAAGCGCGTGTTTGACGAGGCCGGGTGGGAGGCAGCGATCCAGTCAGTCCTGGCGGCATGCAAGGAGTTCAACGTCGCCTGCGGCTACCCAGCGGGCCTCAACGACATCGAGCGCCGCATGGCGCAGGGGTTCCGCGTCTTCGTGATCGGCTGGGGAGAGAGCGGCTTCCAGACGGTCGCGCTCGGGCGGAAGCTCGCGGGACGGCCCGCGACCAATGCGGAGGAGTGGCGATGAGCGCGGGGCGCGAGGCGGTCACCACCCCATTCACCGACCAGGTCCCGGGGACCTCCGGGCTGCGCAAGAAGGTCTCCGTCTTCCAGCAGCCGCGCTACCTCGAGAACTTCGTCCAATCCACCTTCGACGCGGTGCAGCTGCCGGCGGGGGCCACGCTCGTCGTCGGCGGCGACGGGCGGTTCTACAATCGCGAGGCGATCCAGGTCGTGATCGCCATGGCCGCCGCCAATGGCATCGGGCGCGTCGTGGTGGGGCGTGACGGGATCCTCTCCACGCCGGCCGCGTCGCACCTGATCCGCAAGCGCGGCGCCGATGGCGGCATCATCCTCTCCGCCAGCCACAACCCGGGCGGCCCCGACGGGGACTTCGGCATCAAGTTCAACATCGCCAACGGCGGCCCGGCGCCCGAGAAGGTCACGGCCGCCATCGCGGAGCGCACCCGGACCATCCGCGAGTATCGTCTCCTCGAGGGTGCGCCCGTCGACCTCGGCGCCCTGGGCGAGGTGCCGGTGGGGCCCATGACGGTCGAGGTCATCGACCCGGTGGCGGACTACGCCGACCTCATGGAGTCGCTCTTCGACTTCGGCGTCATCCGTGACCACCTGTCGCGCGGCTTCCGCCTGCGCTTCGATGCCATGCACGCCGTGACAGGGCCGTACGCGGTGGAACTGCTGGAGCGTCGCCTGGGCGCCCCCGGGGGAACGGTGATCAACGGCACGCCGCTCCCCGATTTCGGTGGAGGGCACCCGGACCCCAACCTCACCTACGCGCACGACCTGGTGGAGGAGATGTTCGGCTCGGCGGCGCCGGACTTCGGCGCCGCCAGCGACGGCGACGGCGACCGCAACATGATCCTCGGGCGCCACTTCTTCGTGACGCCGAGCGACTCGCTGGCCATTCTCGCCGCCAACGCCACGCGGATCCCGGGCTACGCGGCCGGGATTGCAGGCGTCGCCCGCTCCAGGCCCACCAGCGCCGCCGCCGACCGCGTCGCCGACTCGTTAGGGATCGC
>CAZVDJ010000291.1:0-6022 GCA_964626245.1 uncultured Gemmatimonadaceae bacterium | reverse complement strand
CCAGGGACGCGTGGCCGCGGGCGAGCCGGTCTTCGCCAACCCGCGCAATGCCGCCGCCGGCTCGCTGCGCCAGCTCGACCCGTCCATCACGGCCACCCGTCCGCTGCGCTTCTTTGGGTACACGGTGGCCACCGCGCCGGGCGACGCGCTCCCCTGCGACACGCAGTCCGAGGTGCTGGAGGCGCTCAAATCGTGGGGGGTCCCCGTGGCGCCGCACCATCGCCGCTGCCGCACGCTGCACGAGGTGCATACGTGGGCCCACCGGCTGGAGCGCGAGCTGCGCGCCACGCTCAACTTCGCCATCGACGGGGGCGTGGTGAAGATCGACCGGCTGGCGCTGCAGGAGGAGCTGGGGGTGGTGGGGGGGCGCGAGCCGCGCTGGGCGGTCGCGCGCAAGTTCGCCCCCGACATCGCCGAGACCAAGCTCCTGGAGATCCGGGTCAACGTGGGGCGGACCGGGGCCCTCAACCCGTACGCGGTGCTCGAGCCGGTGGAGATCGGCGGGGCGACGGTGACCTACGCGACGCTGCATAACGAGGACCTGATCCGCTCCAAGGACCTGCGCATCGGCGACGTGGTGCAGGTGAAGCGGGCCGGCGAGGTGATTCCCCAGGTCATCGGACCCGTACCGGAAAAGCGCACCGGCGACGAGAAGCCCTGGCGGATGAAGAAGTCGTGCCCGGTGTGCCACACCCCGGTGGTGCGCGACGAGGAGGAGGTGGCGTACTACTGCCCGAACGTGCAGTGCGAGGGACGGCGCCTCGAGGGGCTGGTGCACTTCGCCTCGCGCGATGCCATGGACATCCGCGGGCTCTCCTATGCCCGCCTGGAGCAGCTCACCACGGCCGGCCTGGTCCGCGACCCGTCGGACCTCTATGCGCTCACCGCCGAGCAGGTGGCGGGGCTGGAGCGATTCGCCGAGAAGAGCGCCCAGCAACTCATCGACGCCATCGAGGCCTCCAAGGCGCAGCCGCTCTCGCGCCTCCTGTTCGGGCTGGGAATCCGGCACGTGGGGGCCACCGCGGCGGAACTCCTGGCGCGCCACTTCGGGACAATGGACCGGCTGCGGGACGCGTCGGAGGAGTCGATCAACGAGGTGCGGGGGATCGGCGCGATCATCGCCCGCTCGGTGGTGGCGTACTTCCAGGACCCCGCCGCCCGCGCGCTCGTCCACCGCCTGAAGGTGATGGGGCTCACGATGGAGGAGCCCCAGCCGGCGGCGCAGGATGGTGCCCTGAAAGGGCTGACGGTCGTCATCACAGGGACGCTGCCCACCCTGTCCCGCACCGAGGCCACCGACCTGGTGGAGCGCTCGGGCGGTCGCGTGACGGACAGCGTCTCCAGGAAGACCTCCTTCCTGGTGGCCGGCGAGGCCGCCGGGAGCAAGCTGGAAAAGGCCAGGGCACTCGGCGTCGAGGTCATCGACGAAGCCGAGTTGCTGCGGAGAGTTGGACGTCAACCGAACGGGAATTCGCCATGCCTCAGCCGCTCGACCTCACCGGACACGGGATGCTCGCCCTGACCCGCTCGTCGCTGGCCACCCTGCGCACCGCGCTGCTGCGCGACGGTGGCCCTGACGCGGCGATCTACCTCCAGGAAGCAGGGTACGCCGGCGGGGACGCCATGTGGTCAGCGTTCAAGCGCTGGCTCGCCGAGCGCAGCGAGATCCCCGCCGAGTCGCTGGACGTGGAGGCCTTCGAACAGCGCGCGACCGAGTTCTTCCGTGATGCGGGGTGGGGGTCGCTGGCGATCGGCTCCATCGGCGACGTCGTCGCCACGCTCGACTCGCCCGACTGGGGAGAGTCCGACCCGTCGAGCGGCGCCGACCATCCCTGCTGCCACCTGACGACCGGGATGTTCGCCGACCTCTTCGGTCGCGTGGCCGGCGCCCCTGTGGCCGTGCTCGAGGTGGAGTGCCGGTCCAGCGGCGCGCCGCGCTGCCGCTTCCTGGTGGGGAGCCCCGAGGTGATGGAGCAGATCTACGACGACATGGGGCGCGGGCTCCCGTACGAGGAAGCGATCGCCGCCTGCGCCTAGCGCGCCTCGCGGTACTTCGGGTTCGGAACGAGCTCGCCGTCCGCGAGCACCTCGCGGTCCCAGGGGAGCACGATGGTGCTCTCGGTGGCCAGGGCGTGGAAGTCGGGCTCGTAGCTCCCCGTCTTGAACGAGACGGCGGTACGCACCTCGGCGGCGCCGGCGTTCACGATCGCCGCGATCGCCAGCCGCATCGTGGCGCCGCTGTCGCATGTCTCATCCACGATGAGGACCCGGCGCCCGCGCACCTCTTGCGGGGCGGCGCCGAGGACGGCGGGCGTTTCGCGCACGAGATCCTGGTCTCTGCGGCTCACGAGGATCGACCGGAACTCGCGATCGAGGATGGCGGCCACCACGGCCCCGGGAATGACGCCGGCCGTCGCCACGCCCACCACGATTTCCGGGTCGTAGGCGCGCGCCACCTTGAGCGCGAGTGCCCGCGACAGCTCGCCGAAGAGCGGCCACTCGACGTCAAAGCGGCCCTTGGAGGGATCGACCTCGTAGCGTCGTGGCGACATGCGTTCGTCCTCGGCGAGATGGTCGTGGCGGGGCGCGCAGTTGAGGGGCGCGCACCTGCGGGGCGCGGTTGGCTAACCTAGCGAGCGTCGCACGCCGCGGCGAGTTGGAGAATGCCGACGCGCGCGCGTCATCCGGTGGCGGGCGTGCGCGTGGTGCAACACGGCGTCCGTGATGCACGGCACGTGGCGCTGCACCCGCCGGGAAGGGGACGCGCGCGTGGTTGCTCGGGGTAGGGCCGCACGATAGCTTTGCGCGCGACCGTCGCCGGCCTTCCCTCAGCCCAGCCCCGATCGCATGTCATGGTTGAGCCGCCTGTTTGGCGGCAGGAGCGAGAAGGATGCGAGGCGCCTCGACTACCTCAAGGAGGCGCTGGCCCTCGAGAAGTCGGGGGACCTCGACGCTGCCGTGACTTCCTACCGGCTCGCGCTGCGCGAAAAGCCGGACGATCACAAGATCCTGATGAACATGGCCATCGCCTATTCGCGGCTGTCGCGAATGGAGGAAGCCATTCGCTGCTACCGGAAGGCGCTCGACCTCGACCCGTCGCTGGCGGCGGCGCACTACGGGCTCGCCTTCCTGCTCATGAAGCGCCAGGAGCGAGACGAGGCCGCCCGGCACCTGGAGGCCTTCCTCGCCGCGCCGTCACCTGGCGCCGACCCGGCCAACATCGAGCACGCCCGCCGGGCCCTGGAGGAACTGCGCGCCCCGGTGGCGGACGAGCCGCCAGCCCAGGCGCCCGACGCCGGACCATAAGGTGGGGCGCGTCCTCGCAGTCGTCAGCCAGAAGGGTGGGGTCGGCAAGACGACCACGTCGGTGAACCTGGCGGCTGCCTTCGCGCGCCGCGGGCTCAAGACGCTGATCATCGACACCGACCCGCAGGGGGCAGTTCGCTACGGCGTGGGGCTGCGCCGCGGGCACCCCACCTTCGGCTTCGCCGACTATCTCAACGGAACGCGATCGCTGCGGGAGATCATCCTCCCGACCGCCCTCCCCTGGCTGCGGGTGATCCTGGCCGGGTCGGTCTCGGAATCGTCGGACCACACCTTCTACCAGCAACTCATCGCCGAGACGTCGGTGCTGCGCGATCTGCTGGCAACGGCGCGCGAGCGGTGCGACGTGGTCGTGGTCGACACGCCCCCCGGGCTGGGCCCCATCGTGCATCGCGTCCTGGAGGCCAGCCAGCACGTCATCGTCCCGCTGCAGTGCGAGCCGCTGGCGCTGCAGACGACCCCACAGATTCTGCGGGGTATCCAGGAGATCGTGGAGAGCAACCGAGACCTGACCCTGGACGGGATCCTGCTGACGATGTACGAGCCTTCCCACCCCTCCTCGCAGCGGGTGGCCGACTACGTGCGCGAGCACCTGCCGCGCAACATGGTCTTCGACGTGACGATCCCGCGCACCGAGGCCGCACTGGAGGCCTTCGCCGCCGGGCAGCCGGTCGTGCTGCGGACGCCGGCGGACGACGCGGCGCAGGCCTACGTGAACCTCGCGACGCTGCTGGCGGAGCGCTTCCGGTGAAGGACGGGCGTCGCATCCTGGCGTGCCTGGCACTCGCCGCCGGCACGATGTCGTGCATCGAGCTGAGCGTCGATCCCGAGCTGCTCTCGTCGATCGAGTTCCTCGCCCCGACCAGCCCGTCGATCGTGGCGGGTGACGTGCTGCGCGACACGCTGGGCGTTCCCGAGCCGCTGCGCGCGCGCGCCTTTGCGGCTGACGGAGACGAGCTTCCCGACCTCCCGCTCACCTTCGTGGCCACCGACTCGCTGGTGTCCATCGTGAGCGGGAACCAGGTGCGGGCGGGGACGGTCCTGGGCATCGCCCGCCTGTACGTCTCGGTGCCGGGGCTGCAGAGCGCCCCGCGCTCGCTGGACGTCATCCGCAAGCCCGACTCCATCGCCGCCAACGGCCAGGCGGTCGACACGACGCAGGTCACCCTCCCGGCCAGCGGAAGCCGCGTCGACTCGACGACCACGGTCGGGGTGGTGGTACGCGCCGGAAGCGTTCCCGTGAACGCGGTGCGCGTGAAGTTCGAGATCGTGCGCAACGGGACGGTGCTCGCGCCGACCGACACCGCGCGTTATGCATTGGCCGGCCCCACCGGCCGAATCTCGGTGGTCGACACCACCGACGCGTCCGGCATCGCGTCGCGTACCCTGCGCGTGCGCGTCACCGCCGGCACCTCGCCCACCGACAGCCTCGAGGTGCGCGCGACGGCGACCGGGCTCCCCTCCCCGCTCGTGCGTTCGCTCAGCATCCTCGTTCGACCGGCGCAATAACCGCGCTCTCCACCGCCCGCAGGAGACCTCGATGTACGCTCGCGGAGGCCCGCGTCCCCCCGAGGGAACCCTCATCCAGCTGTTCTTCGACACGCTGGAGCGCCACGACAAGGCCGACGCGATGCAGGTGCGGGTGGCCCCCAACCGTTGGGAGCGACTGTCGCACCGCACCATTCGCGACCGGGTGCGGCGCGTCGCCCTGGGGCTGCGCGAGCTGGGGCTCCCGCGCGGGGCGCGCGTGGCGCTCCTGTCCGAGAACCGCCCCGAGTGGGCCATCGCCGACTGGGCCTGCCTGACGAGCGGGCTGGCCGACGTGCCCATCTACCCCACCCTCCCCGCCGAGCAGGTCCCCTACCTGCTCAACGACTCGGGGGCGATGGCGATCTTCGTCTCGACGACCGCCCAGGCGGAGAAGATCGCCGCCATCCGCGGCCAGGCCCCAGGGGTACGCTGGGTCATCGCCTTCGACGAGGCGGCGCGCGCGCACGCCGACCTCACGCTCGCCGATATCGAGTCGCGCGGCGCAGGCGTGGACACGGCGGCCGCGGCGGACGGATGGGAGCGCGAGGCGCGCGCAGTGGCGCCGGGCGACCTGGCCACGATCATCTACACGTCGGGCACCACCGGCGCGCCCAAGGGCGTCATGCTCTCGCACGACAACTTCTGGTCGAACGTCGCGGCCACGCGCGAGATCCTCCCCATGGGGCGCGACGAGGTGGCGCTTTCCTTCCTCCCGCTCAGCCACATCTTCGAGCGCACGGGCGACTACTGGTTCTTTGCCACCGGGACGTCGATCGCCTACGTGGACTCGTTCGACCTGGTCCCGATCTGCATGCAGGAGGTGCGGCCGACGATCGCCATGTCGGTCCCGCGCCTGTACGAGAAGATGTACGCCCGCGTGCTGGAGAATGCGCTGTCGGGGAGCGGGACCAAGAAGCGGATCTTCTTCTGGGCGCGGGCGGTTGCCGAGCGCTGGGCCAACGAGAAGCTCGCGGGGCGGGAGCCGTCGGGGGTGCTGGCGCTGCAGTACGCGCTGGCGCAGAAGCTCGTCTTCTCCAAGCTCAAGGCACGCACGGGCGGGCGGCTGCGCTACTTCGTCTCGGGCGGGGCCCCGCTGGCGCCGGAGATCAACAAGTTCTTCTTTGCCGCGGGGCTAACGATCCTGGAGGGCTACGGCCTCACCGAGACC
>CAZVDJ010000290.1:0-6024 GCA_964626245.1 uncultured Gemmatimonadaceae bacterium | reverse complement strand
GTACCGGTACACGCGCACCCGGTCGATCCCCAGGTCGGCGGCCAGCGCGAAACGCTCCCCGGGCGCCAGGATGATGGCATGCGCGTGCGGCCCCTGCTGCCGCGCCACGTTCGGGCCTCGCCCCTCGTGCTGCACCATGGCCGTCGCCGCCCCCACGCCACCCGGCCCCCCAAGGGGAAAGACGGCGACGTTGCCCCCCACGTAGTTCGCCACCAGTGCGTGGCGCCCCGCCTGGTCCACCGATACGTAGCAGGGGGCCCCGCCCAGCGACGCGCGCGTCCCCGCGGACGTGAGCGCGCCGCTCGAGGGATCACGCACGAATGCCGTCACCGCCCCCGATGGCTGCCCGTCGAACGACGTGAGCTCGTTCACCGCCACCAACGTCCGCCCGTCCGGGGAGAGCGCGAGGAACGACGGGTCACGCGACTCGGCCGCCAGCGTGAGGTTGCGAAAGGCCCCGGTCGCCTGCTCCACTTCCAGTCGGTAGATGCCACGACTCGCGGTATTGCTCGTGTAGGTCCCGACGTACAGCTCCCACGCGTCGCCCGGCGCCCCCGACGAACCGAGCAGCGTACGCGGCAGCGCGGCGAGGCCGAGCGCCGCAACCCCCCTGCCCAGGAAGCCTCGGCGGGTGACCGCTCGGTCACCGGTCACGCCGTCGACGTGGCGTTCGCCGCTCCCGGCAGAGGTCGCCAAGGGTGTCTGGAGCGGACGCGTGCGATCGTGCATCTGGTAGCGGCGGATAGGGGAAGAGTCGACGAATTGTTCGCCCCACATGATCTCGTCGTGACGCACGTCGCGGAACCTCCCACCCGCCCGACGATCATGTGCGATCCGCTCCGCGTGCCGGAGTTCTCCTACCGCGCCGTTGCCCCCGTCATCGTCAAGCGGGTACAGGCGCGCCACCGGCCGCGCTAGCTTCACCCCTGCCACTTCCTGCCGTCGAGCTCATGCCAACGACCCTCCGGGTGATTCGGTTCGCGCCCGTTCGCGCCGATCATCCCCGCCGCCCGCTCCTTTCCGGATGGCGTTCCTCCCTGCTGTCGCTTCCGGTCTTCCTGCTCCTGGCCGCTCCGGCACGAGGCCAGGGGGACCCGCGCGAGGGGCTCAAGGCGGGGGTGACCGATGCCGGGGAGGCGATCCGCCACCTGGAGCTCGTGGCGCACCGCCCCAAGGCGAACGGTTTCGCGAATCCGAGTGACGTCGGGGACTTTGCCTACGCCAACGCCGACCTGGCCTTCACGCGACGCTACGCGTTCCAGGGAGGGTATCACGGCTTCCAGGTGTGGGACATCTCCAACCCGCGCGTGCCGACGATCCGCACGACCTTTGCCTGCCCGGGTGGGCAGGGCGACCTCTCGGTTCACGGCACGCTGCTCTTCATGTCGGTGGAGGAGCCGAGTGCGCGCATCGATTGCGGCTCGCGCGGCGTGGCGGACTCCGTGAGCGCCGAGCGCTTCATGGGCGTGCGCATCTTCGACATCTCCAACCTCGACGCGCCGCGGCAGGTCGCGGCGGTGCAGACGTGCCGCGGGTCGCACACGCATACGCTGCTGGTGGACCCCAAGGACCGGAAGCATGTCTACCTCTACGTGCAAGGGACCTCGCCCGTGCGCCCGGAGGCGGAGCTTCCCGGCTGCTCGGGGCGCGCCCCGGAGCAGGACCCCAACAGCTCGTACTTCCGGATCGAGGTGATCCAGGTACCGCTCGCGGCGCCGCGCGACGCGAAGGTCGTGAACGCGCCCCGCATCTTCGCCGACGCGGCGGGCAATCCCGCCGGGCTCTGGAAAGGGGGGACGCATGGTCCCGGCACGCAGGAGACGGCGACCACCGACCAGTGCCACGACATCACCACCTTTCCGGCGTTTGGCATTGCCGCCGGCGCCTGCTCGGGGAATGGGATCCTGCTCGACATCCGCAACCCGGCGGCGCCGCGCCGAATCGGCGAGGTGATGGACCCCAACTTCGCCTACTGGCACTCCGCCACCTTCAGCAACAACGCCGACCGCGTCCTCTTCACCGACGAGTGGGGAGGTGGCACCGCACCTCGCTGTCGCGCGACCGACCGTCCCACCTGGGGGGCGAACGCGACGTTCACGCTCAGCAAGGACCGCAAGCTCACGCCCGCCGGCTACTTCAAGATCCCGGCGGCCCAGACCGCCGCCGAGAACTGCGTGGCGCACAACGGCTCCATCATCCCGGTGCCGGGGCGCGACATCATGGTTCAGGCGTGGTACCAGGGCGGCATCTCGGTCATCGACTTCACCAATCCGCACAATCCGCAGGAGATTGCCTTCTTCGACCGCGGACCCCTTGGCGCGGAGCTGATGCTGGGCGGCCACTGGTCGGCGTACTGGTTCAACGGGTACATCTACGGGTCCGAGATCGCGCGCGGGCTGGACGTGTTGCAGCTCCTGCCGAGCGAGCACCTGTCCGCCAGCGAGATCGAGGCGGCGCGCCTGGTGGTGCTGGAGGAGTTCAACCCGCAGATGCAGCCGCGCATCTCCTGGCCGGCTTCGTTCACCGTGACGCGCGCCTACGTGGACCAGCTGGCGCGCCACGACGGACTGGAACGCGCCAAGCTGGACGCCGCGCGGCGCGACCTCGAGGCGGCGGAACGCGGGCCGGCGCGCGGCCGGCGCGCGCTGCTCACCGCGCTCGCCAACCGCCTCTCCATCGACGCCGCCACCGCCAGGGACGACCTCAAGGTCCACGCGCTGGTCGAGGCGGTCCGCAAGCTGGCGGCGGCATCGCGATAGCGCGCCCGCACGACCGCGTTGCTTCTGGCGGGCACGCCCGCCCCCTCCTTCCCGAATCAATACCCCGTGTCCGACCCGCATCGCCTGCCGACCCACGCCGCACGACACGATGTCTCGCTGCTCGACGACAACACCGTGCACCTCTTCAACGAGGGAACGCTCGACCACGCGCATCACGTGCTGGGCGCGCACCCGCACGAGGTGGACGGTGTGGCGGGCACCTACTTCGCCGTCTGGGCGCCCAACGCCTCGTCGGTGGCCGTCGTGGGGGACTTCAACGGCTGGCAGCGGGAGGCGCACCCCATGCGCCGACACGGCGGCTCCGGCATCTGGGAGCTGTTCGTGGAGGGCGTGAGGCACGGCGCGCACTACAAGTACCACGTGGTGGGACCCACCGGCCGTTATCGCGTGGACAAGTCCGACCCCTACGGCTTTCACGCCGAGGTGGCGCCGCGCACCGCGTCGATAGTGTGGGACCTGGACTACACGTGGGGAGACGACGCGTGGATGCAGTCGCGCGCCACGCGCCGGGCGATGGACCAGGCGATGTCCATCTACGAGGTGCACCTGGGATCGTGGATGCGCGTGCCCGAGGAGGGGAACCGCTCGCTCACCTATCGCGAGATTGCCCCCATGCTGGCGGACTACGTGACCCGCATGGGCTTCACGCACGTGGAGCTGATGCCGGTGATGGAGCATCCGTTCTACGGCTCCTGGGGCTACCAGGTGTGCGGATACTTCGCCGCCACGTCGCGCTACGGCACGCCGCAGGACCTGATGTACCTCATCGATCACCTGCACCAGCACGGGATCGGCGTGATCCTCGACTGGGTCCCGTCGCACTTTCCCACCGACGCGCACGGGCTGTCGTACTTTGACGGGACGCACCTGTACGAGCACGCCGACCCTCGCAAGGGGACGCAGCCCGACTGGGGGAGCTACGTCTTCAACTACGGCCGCTACGAGGTGCAGAACTTCCTGCGCTCCAATGCCGTCTTCTGGCTGGAGAAGTACCACGCCGACGGGCTGCGCGTGGACGCCGTGGCCTCGATGCTGTACCTGGACTTCTCGCGCAAGGAAGGGGAGTGGATTCCCAACCAGTACGGCGGGCGGGAGAACCTCGAGGCGATCCACTTCCTGCAGCGCCTGAACGAGAGCGTCTACCGCGAGCACCCGCACACCGAGACCATTGCCGAGGATTCCACCGCCTGGCCGCTCGTGACGCGTCCCGTCTACCTTGGCGGGTTAGGCTTCGGCATGAAGTGGGACATGGGGTGGATGCACGACACGCTCGAGTACTTCGCCCAGGATCCCATTTACCGCAGCTACCATCACCAGAAGATCACCTTCCGGATGATGTACGCCTTCGCGGAGAACTACGTCCTCCCCATCTCCCACGACGAGGTGGTGCACGGCAAGGGGTCGCTCATCAACAAGATGGCGGGCGACAACTGGCAGAAGCGGGCCAACCTGCGGCTGCTCCTTGGCTACCAGTGGGGACAGACGGGGAAGAAGTTCCTCTTCATGGGGTGCGAGATCGGGCAGTACCGCGAATGGAACCACGACGCCTCGATCGACTGGCACCTGTTGCAGCTCCCGGCGCACCGCGGCATCCAGCAGTGGGTGGCCGACCTCAACCGGCTCTACCGGGATGAGCCGGCGCTGCACGAGCTGGACAACGACCCCGCCGGCTTCGAATGGGTGGACTGCAACGATGCGGAACAGAGCATCGTGAGCTTCCTGCGGCTCAACAAGGACCGGTCGCGCGCGATCCTCTGCGTCTGCAACTTCACCCCGGTCCCGCGCCTCGGCTTCCGCGTCGGCGTTCCCGAGTCGTTGCGATGGGAGGAGGTGCTGAACAGCGACGCGGAAGCGTACGGCGGCGCGGGATGGGGGAACCTCGGCGGGGTCGACACCGAGGCCGCATCGATGCACGGGCGCCCGCGCTCCATCACACTCACGCTCCCGCCGCTCTCGATCTCCTTCTTCCGCATGGTGCCGGCGCCATCGGCAGTCGCAACGCCTCCCGCCGACGAGGGCGACCTGGCGCAGGAGCTGCTCGACAAGCTGGCGGCAGGTGAGTCCCAGGAGAGCGAGCTCTCGGTGGACCTGGAGCCGGAGCTGGATGCAGCGTCGGAATCCCTCGCATCCGTCGAGATTGCGGGTGAACCAGCGGCAGTTGCGACCGACGTGTCGCCGCCCCCGGCCGCGACGACGGCCAGGGCAGGAGGTGCGTCGCCGCGGAAGGCCCGGACGCCCAAGGCCACGACGCCAAAGGGCGATCGCTCGAAAGCCGAGGCGCGGAAGGGCGAGCCGAACGAGGCGGCGGAGCCAATGGCGAACGACGCGACGCGTTCCAAGCCCGGAAAGCCACGAAGGTCGGCGAAGGCTGCAGAGCCTGCGAAGGCCGCGGAGCCTGCGAAGGCTGCGGAGCCTGCGAAGCCGCGCCGCCAGCCCAGGAAGAAGTCGTAGGATCGGCGTTAGGCGATTCCGTCAGCTGCAGGGGTGCCCCCGGCACCGAGGAGGCCGCCTCCCGGAGGCGTTCATGAACTCCGTGTCATGAACGGACGTCGCGTCTGCTGCTGGCATTCACCGGTGTCGACCCACGGGCAACAAGTGCCGCGGCAGTCGCGCGAGTTGGGGATCGAGAGCCACACCCTGCGGCAGGGTCGCCGCGTGGCGGCCCCGGCAGGGCCGCACGCGTCGTTCGGTACGTAGCACCACCCGCGACGCGACATCCCGGCGCCGCAGAACGGGCGCGTGGCCCTCAGCATGCGATAGCTCGCACGTCCGATAACGCCGGCCGCGCTTCGCGGGCCGTCGTTCATCGGGCGTTCAGGAAGCTGGCGACATCGTATCGGCACCGGGCTCAACGGCGCGAATGGACGGTCAATGCCACCCGGTCGCCGCTCTCGCGGGAATGGGCTCGACTATCTCCACCGCGCATGACACGCTCGATACTCGGGATCTCCGCCTTCTATCACGACAGCGCCGCCTGCCTGGTGCAGGACGGCCGCATCGTGGCAGCAGCCCAGGAGGAGCGTTTCACGCGTCGCAAGGGCGACGCGGCCTTCCCCGCCGAGGCGGTGCGCTTCTGCCTTTCGAAGGGCGGAGTGAGGGCCGAGGATCTCGAGGCCGTCGCGTTCTATGACAAGCCGCTCCTCAAGTTCGAGCGCATCATGGAGACGTACCAGGCCGTCGCCCCACGCGGCCTGAGGTCGTTCCTCAAGGCGGCACCGCTGTGGATGACGGAGCGACTGCACCT
>CAZVDJ010000289.1:0-6033 GCA_964626245.1 uncultured Gemmatimonadaceae bacterium | reverse complement strand
TAAAGCCTGCCCAGCACCGCCCGGTACAGCGCGAGCTGGCGGACATAGCTCCTCGCGTGGTCCACGGCATTGCGCAGCAGGTGCACCAGCGGGTCGGCGATCTGCTCCAGGAGTGCGCGATCGAGCTCGATCTCGCGCCCCTCGACCACGAACGCGACCTCCTTGCCCAGCGTGCGCGCGGCGTCGCGCACGACACGGGGAAAGCGGTCGAACACCTGCCACACCGGGACCATTCGCGCGCCCAGCACGCCATCCTGCAGCTCGGCGATCAGCCGCGCCGCGTCGCCCACGGCCTCGTCCAGGTCGCGGTCGCCCTGCCCCGCGCTGAGCTGCGCCAGCCGCCCGCGCACCACCATCAGCTCGCCCACCACCGCCATGAGGTGGTCCAGCCGGCGCAGGTCGATGCGAACGTAGCGCTGCAACGGCGCCTTGAGCGTCTCGCTCCCCCACGCCTCGTCGAACCGCGAGCCGGCGTCGGTCCGCTCCACGCGCACGTCGCGCACGAACCCCGCCGCGCGGATCGCCTCCACGATCGTCGCGTCGGGCGCCTCGGTCGCCAGCCGCAACGCGAAGGCACCGTCGAAGGCGTCGCTCACGAGGGTCGCCTCGTCAGGCACGACGGCCGTGACCGCGCCCAGCGTCCGGGCGCGGGCGATCGCCAGCTGCGCCCGCGCCCCGGGAAGGATCGTCCCGGGCTCCAGCCAGACGCGCACCGCCACGCCATCCCCCGGCGGCAGGTCGAGCGCCCGCGCCGGCAGCGCGTGCGGCGCGTGGGCGTCGCGCGTGCCTTGCAGCCGCGCCACCAGCGCCGCCACGTCGAGCGCCGATCCGGCGCCGTTAGGCGAGCCGCCGCTCGCGTCCTCCTGCCGCCGGTCGGGGGCGACCGCCGTGGCCTCCACCGCCGCCTCCAGCGCGTCGGTGGCATCGAAGAGGAGGGCCAGGTCGGCGGCGTCGAGTGGGGCGTCGCCGCTGCGCAGCAGGGCGAGGCGCGTCTCCATGGCGTGCGCCAACGCCCCCACGGCGTCGTAGCCCATGACGCCGCTCATCCCCGTCACCGTGTGCACGGCGCGGAAGAGCGCGTCCACCGACTCGCGCCACGCCTCGCCCGCCGAGGCGCCCGCCGGCGCGTGCTCCAGCGCGATCAGCGCCTGGTTGATGACGACGAGGTGATCGCGTGCCTCGGTGAGGAAGAGGTCCCGGTAACGCGCCGCGTCCATCGCCGCCCCCCGAACGCGGGCTGCGTCAGCCCAGGACGCGCTGCACCGCCTCCAACACGCGCGACGGCTGGAACGGCTTCACCACGAAGTCCTTGGCGCCTGCCTGGATCGCCTCGACCACGAGCGCCTGCTGTCCCATCGCGCTGCACATCAGGACCTTCGCCGACGGATCGGCGCGCGTGATCTCGCGCACGGCATCGATCCCTCCCATGTCGGGCATCACGATGTCCATCGTCACCAGGTCGGGACGCAGGGCGCGATACTTGTCCACCGCCTGGGCTCCCGTCTCCGCTTCACCCACCACGTCGAATCCCGCCTGCTGCAGGATGTCGCTGAGCATGGTGCGCATGAAGATGGCGTCGTCGCAGATCAGTACCGTGTGGCTCACGCGTCTCTCTCCCAGGGGCACGGAGGCGCGCAGCTCCGCCTCCCTAGGCGAGCACCAGCCGCGCAAGCTCCTGCAGGTCCACGGCAAGGACGATTCGGTCGCCGAAATGTCCCAATCCGCTCGCCCCCTGCGCCCGGTCGCCCGCGGGCGGCGGCAGCATGGTGTCCGGCGCGAGCGGCACCACGTCCAGGACGTCGTCCACCAGCAGGCCGAGCGTGCGCGTATCGGTGACGGAGATCACAACGGGCGACTCTGCCCCCTCGCAGCGTCCCACGCCGAAATGCGCGGCCAGGTCGAGCACCGTCACCAGCCCCCCGCGCACGTTCAGGAGCCCGCGCACCGCGGCCGGGGCACCGGGAACCCGGGTGAGCCTTCGCGCGGGGACGATCTCCCGCACCAGGCGCTGCGGCACCGCGAAACAGGTCCCGGTGGCCTCGACGATCACGTATGGCTCGTCTCGCGGCGGCTCGCTCACCGGTCGCCCTCGCTCACGCGGTAGAAGCCGAACGCGTCCAGCGGATCCGGCACGTCCAGCAGTGACGGGTCGCCCGCGACGCGGGCCAGCGAGGCGCGCAAGTCGACGGGCAGGGGTGAGCGAAGGTCGAGGGTCGCCCCGCTCGCGGGGTGCGCGAACCGGAGCCAGGCGGCGTGCAGGAAGTGACGGCGGGGCGGGAGCCCCGCCAGGGCGCGACCACCGCCCCCGCCGTACGTGTCGTCGCCCATCACCGGGTGCCCGATGGAGGCCAGGTGCACCCGGATCTGGTGGGTGCGGCCGGTGTGCAGGTGGGCCCGGAGCAGGTCGCCGGCGTCAAAGCGCGCGAGGCGCGTGAACGTCGTGCGTGCCGGCTTGCCGGATGCCACCACGGCCATGCGCTGTCGATCGTTGGGATCCCGGGCCAGCGGGCGATCGACCACCTGCTCGTCGGCCTTCAGGTGTCCCCAGATGAGCGCGGCATACCGCCGCGTGATCCGTCGCTCGGCGAGCGCCGCCGAGAGGCGTTGGTGCGCGCGGTCGCTCTTGGCGACCAGGAGCAGCCCGGACGTGTCCTTGTCCAGCCGGTGCACGAGTCCGGGCCGCTCGTTTCCCCCAACTGCCGAGAGCGGGCCGCCGCGTCCCACCAGCGCGTTGACGAGCGTCCCGCTCCAGTTGCCCGGCGCCGGGTGCACCACCATCCCCGCCGGCTTGTCGACGACGACGACATCGTCGTCCTCGAAGACCACCGCGAGCGGGATGGCCTCGCCCACGATGTCGCGCGGCGCGGGGGGCGGGACGAAGACCTCGACGTGCTCTCCCGCCACCGGTCGGTAGGCGGCCTTCTCCCGGCGCCCCTGCACGCGCACGTGTCCATTGGCAATGAGCGTCGCGGCCTGCGTGCGCGACAGCCCGCAGCGTGACGCCACCAACGCATCGAGGCGAACATCGCTGTTCGCCTCGCACGTGAAGGCATGCGGCGTGCCGGTCGCGCGCTCGCTCATGGTCGCGTTCTCACTGCGCCTGGCTCACCGTTGTTGGCTCACCGGCGCTCGCCGGCGCGCGCCGCGACGGCCCCCTCGGCCAGCGCGCCGTCCTTCGCGATGCTGCTGGCCTGCCGTTCGGCGTTCGCGTCTTCCCGCCACAGCACCGTGGCCAGGAGGATCGCCCCCGTCGAGACGGCCATGTCGGCCACGTTGAAGGTGGGCCAGCGCATGTCACCGATCCCGACGTCGATGAAATCCACCACCCCGTTCGGCGAGATGATGCGGTCGATCAGGTTGCCGATGGCCCCCGCCGAGACGAGTCCGATGGCGAGCACGCGCCACCGATCGCCATCGACCGTGTGGCGATACAGGTGCAGCAGGATCCCCAGCGCCCCGATGGTGAGCCCCAGGAAGATCCAGCGCGAATACGGCCCGAGGTGCAACCCGAAGGCGGCCCCCGGATTGTACACGAGCGTCCAGCGGAACCACTCGCCGACCACCGGGTGCGGCACCCCGCGCGGCCAGAGCAGCTCCTCGGCGACCACCTTGGTGACGCGGTCGGCGACGACCAGCACCACCACGAGCGGCCAGAACGTCAGCGCGTTCCTAAGACTTCTTGGCATCTTCTTCGCGCTGTTTGCACTTGATGCAGTAGCGCGCGTGCGGGAGGGCGTCGAGGCGATCGAAGGCGATGTCCTCGCCGCAGTTGTGGCACTTGCCGAAGGTGTCCGGCGACTTGTACAGCCGACGCAGCGCCTGGTCGATGTGCCAGAGGAAGCGACCTTCCTGGCTGGCGAAGAGGAACGCCTTCTCGCGTTCCATGGCGTCGGTCCCCTGGTCCGCCATGTGGAACGAGTACGAGGAGAGATCGCCGTCGGATGACTGGTCCGTGGCGTTGAAGACTTCGTCGTACTTTCCCAGCTCCTTCAGGACGCGCTTGCGCTCGTCGAGCAGGCGCTTCTCGAAGTGCTGGAGGTTCTTCTTGCTCATGGGCTTCGGCTTCTTGGTCGCCGCGCCGCTGCCGCCACTCGTCGATGCCATCGTTAGTCGTCCCTGGTCAGGGCAACGTATCCGGCGAGTCCATCGATCTCCACCGAATGCGCCGCGGATTCTGCCACCTGGCCGTCGCGGCCCACTGCGACGGCGCGGGCAAGGACTTCGCCCGCGATCCACTCCTTGTACTCCGACACCGCGTCCTCGATCTCCGCGGCCCCCCACACGTGCAGCCGGATGCGGTCCGAAACCGCCAGCCCCGTTTCCTTGCGCAGGCGCTGCACACGGCTCACCACCTCGCGCGCCAGCCCCTCTCGCCTGAGCTCCGGGGTGAGCACGGGATCGATGGCGGCAAACCGCCCGAGCGCCTCCTTGACCACGAGCGCGCCCGCGGCGCGCCGCACGATGGTGAGGTCGTCCGCATCCAGGGTGTGCGTCTCGCCATCCACCGTGAGCGCGAGCGGTTCTCCCTGCTCGAACGCCAGCAGGTGCCCGCTGGCGAGCGCCTGGACCGCCTGGGCCGCCCGCGGCGTCGCCTTGCCGAACTTCTTGCCTAACGCGCGGAAGTTGGGCCGCGCTTCCAGCGTCACCAGGTCGGCCGCCGACGTGGCCAGCACGACCTCCTTCACGTTCAACTCGGCCTGCAGCAGTGCGAGCAGCGGCTCGACGTCGGCCACGCTCTCTCGCGGAACGACGCACACCACGCGCGCCAGCGGCTTCCGCACGTTCACCCCGGCCTCCTCCCGCGCCGCCCGGCCCAGCGTCGCCAGCTCCCGCACCTCGGCCATCCCACGCTCCAGCGCCGGGCGTCGTTCGGTCGACGCGCCGGCACCCCGAACGTAAGCGGCAAGGTGCACGGAAGTTCCCATGAGTTCGCGGTGAATCCAATCCGTGACGAAGGGGGCGATGGGCGCCAGGAGGCGCGCCACCACGACCAGGCACTCATGCAGCGTCGCGAAGGCGCTGAGGTTGTCGGCCGTCTCCACCTCGTAGAAGCGGGGGCGCGAGAGGCGGACGTACCAGTTGGAGAGGTCGTCGACCACGAACCCCATCACGGTGCGCGCCGCCGTGGTCGCGTCGAACGCCTGCAGCGCGTCGTGCGCCGCCGACTCGACCGCCGCCAGGCGCGAGAGCACCCACTGGTCCAGCAGCGGGCGCGCGGCCGGGGGCGGATCGTCGGGCGACGGCGCCCAGCCGAAGTTGGCATACAGCGCGAAGATCCCGCTGTAGACGTTCTTGAGCGTCACCAGCGACCGCGCCGCCGTGTCGCGGATCGCGTCGGCATCGAACAGTTTGGACGTGCCCAGCTGGCTGGACGCAATCAGGAAGAGGCGGACCGCGTCGGCCCCGTGCGTGGACAGCACATCCCACGGGTTCACGACGTTGCCGCGGCTCTTGGACATCTTCACGCCGTTGGCGTCGAGCACGAGGTCGTTCACCACGACGGCGCGATACGGAGCGCCCCCCCTCCCGTCTCCCGTCTCCCGTCTCCCATCTCCCGAGTTGTTCGGCAGCGCATCGCCCAGCCCGGCCGCGATGGCCAGCAACGAGTAGAACCACCCCCGCGTCTGGTCCAGCCCCTCGGCGATGAAGTCGGCGGGGAACTGCTCGGCGGTGCGCTCGCGGTTCTCGAACGGGTAGTGCCACTGCGCGAACGGCATCGATCCCGAGTCGAACCAGGCATCGATCACCGCCGGGACGCGTCGCATCGTCCCGGTCCCCGAAGGAGCAGCCCACGTGTAGGCGTCGATGAATGGCTTGTGCGGATCGAAGTCGGCGGGGAGCGCGCGTCCCACCTTCGCCGCGAGCTCGTCGTATGACCCGATCACCTCGATCTCGCCGGGGTCGGCGTCATTCACCCAGACCGGCAGCGGCGTCCCCCAGTAGCGATCGCGCGACACGGCCCAGTCGATGTTGTTCTTGAGCCACTCGCCGAATCGCCCCTCCCCCACTTCCGGCGGATGCCAGTCCATGGCC
>CAZVDJ010000288.1:0-6034 GCA_964626245.1 uncultured Gemmatimonadaceae bacterium | reverse complement strand
CCTGGTGCTCGGGGCCGCGTACATCCACCGCGAGCTCGGGCGGGTGATCGAAGACGTGTCACCCGACCCCGGCGACGCCGGGGGCGCCTGCGCGACGACGCGTGGTGCGCCCGCGCCGGGCGCGATCAGGGCGGAGATCAGGGCGGTGATCAAGGCGGCTCTCGCCGCGATGCTGGCGCTCTTGCGGTCGCTCACAGGTCGCCCGGGACGGTGATGACGTTGGCGGGCCCCATCGCCTGCTCCATGGTGCGCGGGGCGAGCGGATCGATGATCCAGCGCGTCCCGTTCACGACATACGAATACTCATGACGTCCCGGCACGAGGCGCACGCGCGCCCGCCAGGTGCCCGTTGCCGGATCGCGCTGCATCGGGAGCGCGGCGGGATCCCAGCCATTGAAGTCGCCCGCCAGCGCCACGTGACGCACCCCGACGTCCGCCAGTTGCAACACGAACCCGACGTCGGAGGCGGCCGACACCGCGGCGGTCGGCGTCGGGAGCGCGCGGGGCGCCGTCGGCCGGTCCGTGCGGTCGCCCGATCGTGCCAGCAGCGCGACCAGCGCTGCCGCGGCCGCCAGCGTGAGGATGCCGCGCCTCCCTTGCGCCGCTCCGCCGGCGCGTCCGGCCTCGCGGCGGGACGGCCGTGCCTCCGCGCCGCGGTCGTGCAGCCGCGACAGCAGGCGCTCGCGCGCGTCGTCGGCCGTTGGCGTCCCGACATACCAGCGCGCGATGTCGGCCGCGAGCGCCTGCATCGACGGATCGACATCCTCCTCCGGCTCGTCGAACGGTCGTGCGGCCGACGACGGCAGCCGATGGCGAGGCTCCTTCATGGTCGGGACGGGCGCAGCAGCGCGCGCAGCCGTTCGCACCCGCGCTTGACCCGCATCTTGAGCGCGGATTCGCTCGCGCCCGTCACCTGCGACAGCTCGGCATAGCCCATCCCCTCGCCCAGCTTGAGCAGGACGGCCTCGCGCTGCAACGGGTCGAGCTGCGCCAGCGCGCGGGAGAGTTCGTCATCGGGAAGCAGGGACGGGGAGATCGCGATCGCGGGCGACCCGGCGACGTCGGTGTCGAGGAGCGGGAAGCGCCGTTCGCGCCGCCGGCGCGCGATGGCGGCATTGCGGCACTGGTTCACCAGGATCGTGAAGAGCCAGCCGCGAAAACGCTGGTGCTCGTGATAATGGGGGAGCGCAACGATCGCGCGCATGAAGGTCTCCTGCACGGCGTCCTCGGCGTCGGCGCGGTTCCCCAGCAGGCGAAGGGCGTAGCGCCAACAATCATCGTAGTGGCGCGCGACCAGGGCATCCTGCGCGTCGCGGTCCCCGGTGCGCGCGCGCGCGATGAGCTCCGAGTCGGGCATCCCACTTCCGGAGAACAGCGGAGGGACCGTTTTCGTCACACAGCGCTCACACGTCGCTCACACATCGGGAAGTCCGCCGTCGCGCCGAGGCATGCGTAGGACGCGCGATGGGGGCGTGCGCTAGCAGCGGCGAGCACGCGGCACGCGTGCGCGGCGGATGCGTGGCACCACGCGCGCGCGATCGCCGGGACGAACCGACTCGTCAGGCAGCTCTGGTGACGATCGGCCCGCTGGCGCTGTTGCTTGAGGGCGGAGGGAGTCGCGTCAGCGTCGCCCCAACGGTCGACAACCAGTGCCCATGCACGGGCCGGCGCGTCGCGCGCCAGGAGGAAGTGTGACGAACCGTCATCGACATCTCTGCACCCTCGCAGCGCTTGCCACCGCCACCGTCATCATTGCCTGCGCCGACGCGGCGGGGATCCCCGACACCGATGGCGCCGGCCAGGCGGTCACGACCGGACGCCCCGACAGCGGGCGCGGGCGCCCCGATACCGGCAAGACGCGCCCCGACACCGGCAAGCCCCGGCCCGACACCGGGAGCCGTCCGGATACCGGGAGCCGTCCGGATACTGGAAGCCGTCCCGACACGGGAAGCCGGCCCGACACCGGGAGCCGGCCGGACACCGGGAGCCGCCCCGATACCGGACGTGGACCCGAGCCCGACACCTCCATCACCGACGGCATCATCAGTGGTGTGGTCGTCGGCGTCGATTCGTCCCGCGTGCCGGCGCTGGTGGCGCCGTTAGGCAACGTGCTGGTGACGGCGTTCCGCGGGGTCCGCGTGCCCCCCGCGCCCGGCGACAGCGCGCCGGGGGTGCGGTGGGACAGCGTGCAGACCGTGCGCACGGCGAACGACGGCGTCTTCGACTTCAGCGGGTTGCGGGGCGGCATCTATCGCCTGCGCGCCGTGCCGCCGGCCGGTTCGGGCTACCCCACGGGGGAGGTGCGCACGGTCGCGTACTCGCGGAGCCTGCTCATCCTCCGGGCGCCGATTCGCATCTACCTGCACAAGCGGTAGCCTCACCTCGAGGCACCGGAGGACGCCGCCGCGTGCCTGACGAGGGGACTGGTACGAACAGCCGCACGACACGACGGCGGCGGGCGCGTTGCCTCTGCGCCCGCCGCCGGAGCGTGTCACCAGGGCACCCGATGGCGCGCGGCGCCGCTACGGGCGGGGAATGGCGAAGTACTCCACGCGCCCGGCGTTGAATCGCGGCACGGCGACGCGGTTGCGCTTGCTGTCCACGCCGATGTCGGCTGGCGCCTCGAGCGAGCCTGCCAGGCGCGTGACCGTGCCGCCGCTCACCACGTTGAGCGACGAGTCGGCCCAGCTCGTCACGAGCAAGCGGCCATCCGCGAGCGCCTCGAGACCGTCATAGCTCCCGGGGCCGGTGGCGACCTTCGTTACCGTTGTCGCGCCCGGAACCCACGCGGTGATGTCGGGACCGCCGAATCCGGCCAGGACGAAGCGGTTGTTGGCCCCGTCCCAGGCGATGCCGTTGGGGCGCGTGAGGAGCGAGTCGCTTTCCAGCGCGACGCTCGGCGTTCCGCCCTTGATGGCAAAGATGCGGTCCTTGCCCGGGTGAGAGAGCTCGCCGGAGGCACTGAAGGCGATGCCCGTATCGGTGACGTAGATGGTGCCGTCAGGGGCAATGGCCACGTCGTTGAGGAAGGTGGCCCCCATGGGCGCCAGGTCGATCGTGGCCACCGCGGCGCCGCTGTTCTTGTCGAAGCCGCGCAACGCATCGATGTCGGCCACCCAGAGCGTGTCGCCGGCGATCGCCATCCCCTTGGGCGCGTGCAGCGTGACGCCGTTCTGTCCTCCCTGCGCCAGCACGGTTGCGCTGCCGGGGTTGGCCGCGTCGAGGCGAGCGATGTAGCCGTTGTTGTCCTTGTTGCTCGGGTTGCCGTCGATGTTGCTGACGAAGTACGCGTCGAGTGCGGCGTCGTATCGCACGCTCTCCGGCACCCTGAACCCCTCGGAAGGGACGGGGAGGACGGTGTCGGCGGCCGCAACCGCGCTCGCGGCGCTGTCGGCGGTGGCGGGCTCGCCGCCGCCGCAGGCGGCAAGGGCACCTAACGAAGCGAAGGCCACTCCGAGCGCCTCGCGGCGCGTGGCGGTGGAACGGGGCATGGTCGGGTCTCTCCTGGACGTGTGGTGTCGCGCGGGGCACCGGAAAAACTAGCGTCCATCACGCGCGGTTCCTCGAGTCGTCGGGGCGCGTGCCGGGCGGGCAAGGCGACTGCTAAGTCGGGCGCGGCACACTGGCGACCGCGGCGCTGCCGGGCGACATTCGCCGGCGTGCCTCCCCCCCGCCATCGGTATCCCGACTCTCCGGTCTTCTACCGCTCGCTCACGCGCGACTATCCGCTGGCGGTGCGGGGCGAAGGGTGCTGGATCGAGGATGCCGACGGGCGACGCTACCTGGACGCGGTGGGGGGGGCGTACGTGGCGAGCATCGGCCACGGGGTGCGCGAGATCGGCGAGGCGATGGCGGAGCAGGCGTCGCGGCTCGCGTATGTGAACGGCACCGCCTTCACCAACGAGGCGGTCGAGGGGCTGGCCGAGCGATTGGTGCAGCGCGCCCCGATGCCGGGAAAGGCGTACATCCTGGGGAGCGGGTCGGAGGCGGTGGAGGCGGCGCTCAAGCTGGCGCGGCAGTACTGGGTGGAGCGCGGCCGCCCCGACAAGCACCTGGTCATCGCGCTCGCGCCCGGCTATCACGGCAACACGATGCTGGCGCTCTCGGCGTCTGCCCGCGAGCACTACCGCACGATGTGGCGCGAGTGGCTGGTGGATGTAGAGCGGATCCCCGCGCCGTACGCCTTCTGGTGCGGGTGCCGCGGGGTGGCGGACTGTCCGGCGTGCAGCGGGTCGGCGCTGGAGGCCGCGATCGAGCGGGTGGGGGCGGGTCGGGTGGCGGCCTTCATCTGCGAGCCGGTGGGAGGGAGCTCGACGGGGGCCAATGTCCCCCGCGACGAGTACCTGCGCACCGTGCGCGCCATCTGCGACCGCCACGAGGTGCTGTTCATCGCCGACGAGGTGCTCTGCGGCGCCGGGCGCACCGGGACATGGACGGCGATCGAGCAGTGGGGGGTGGTTCCCGACATCCTCACGTTAGGCAAGGGCATTGGCGGGGGCTACGCCCCGGTGAGCGCCGTGCTGGCGCGCGACGCGGTGGTCGACGTGGTCGCGCGCGGCAGCGGGGCGCTGCTGCACGCGCAGACCTTCTCGCACCACGCGGTGACGTGCGCGGCGGCGGTGGCGACGCTCGACTACCTGGCGCGGCACCGGCTGGTGGAGCGGTGCGCGGCGATGGCCCCGGTCCTGTCCCGCCGGCTGCAAGCGCTGCGCGAGATTCCGCAGGTGGGCGACGTGCGCTCGCGCGGGCTGCTGGCGGGGGTGGAGTTCGTGGCCTCGCGGGAGCCGCGCACCCCGTTCCCGCGCTCGGCGCGCGTGGCGGAGCGCTTCACGCGCGCGGCACAGGAGGCCGGGCTCATCGTCTGGCCCAACGTGGGGCAGGCCAACGGGCACGATGGCGACCTGGTGATGGTCGCCCCGCCGTTCATCATCACTGAGGACGAGATCGGCGAGATCGTCGATCGCTTCACGCGGGCGGCGCGCGCGACGTTCGACTGAGTCGCGCGGCGAGCGCCCAGGGACCCTCCACCACGCATGACGGCAACTGACATGACTGAGCGGGACTATCCTCGCATCCTCGTGACGCCGCCCGGGCCGAAGGCCAGGGCGATCGTGGACCGCGACGCCGCGTGGACCTCGCAGTGCTACATCAAGGAATATCCGCTGGCCATCGCGCGCGGCGCCGGGGTGATGGTGGAGGACGTGGACGGCAACCGCTACCTGGACTTCATGGCCGGGATCGCGGTGGCATCGACGGGATACGGACATCCGCACGTGGTGCAGGCCATCCAGGACGCCGCCGCGAAGTTCCTGCACATCTGCGGGAGCGACTTCTACTACGAGGGGATGGCGGCCCTGTGCGAGCGGTTGGCCAGGGTGGCGCCGGGGCCCACGAAGAAGCGGGTCTTCCTGACCAACTCCGGGACCGAGGCGACCGAAGGGGCGATCAAGCTCGCGCGCTACGCCACCCGGCGCACGGCGATCATCGCCTTCAAGGGGGCCTTCCATGGGCGCAGCACCGGCGCGGTTTCGCTCACGTCGAGCAAGGCGCGCCAGCACGCCGGCTTTGGACCGCTCCTCCCCGACGTGCACCACGTGGACTACGCGTACCGCTACCGTTGCCGGCATTGCAGCGACAAGCCGGAGTGCACCAGGGGGTGCGTGAGCTCGATCGAGCAGGAGCTGTTCACGCGCCACCTGGACCCGCACGACGTGGCGGCGGTCTTCGTGGAGCCGGTGCAGGGGGAAGGGGGATACGTGATCCCGCCGCACGGCTTCCTCACGGAGCTCAGGCACCTGTGCGACAAGTACGGCATCCTCCTGGTCTTCGACGAGGTGCAGAGCGGCGTGGGGCGGACGGGGAAGATGTTCGCCTGCGAACACGAGGGGGTGGAACCCGACGTGCTGCTGACGGCCAAGGGGCTGGGGAGCGGGATGCCGATCGGGGCGATGATCGTCCGTGAGTCGGTGGACAAGTGGCGGAATGGCGCGCACGGGTCGACCTTCGGTGGCAACCCGGTGTGCTGCGCGGCGGC
>CAZVDJ010000287.1:0-6045 GCA_964626245.1 uncultured Gemmatimonadaceae bacterium | reverse complement strand
GCTCGGGTCGCACCGGCGGCTCGAGCCACGGGGCCCCGTGGCCAGGCGCCACGCCCGCGTCGCCGCCGCCGAGCGCACGGCGCAGTTCTCCAGCGATGAGCTGCGCGAGTCGTTCGCGCTCGTCAGGCGTCATGGGCGCGATGCGCGAAAGGTCGCCATGAAATCCTCGACGACACGCTCGACGTCGAACGGCTGCACCGCGAGCGGCCGCTCGCCGGCGCGCGCTGGGCGCGACGGCTCAGCCGCCGGGGGCGCCGTTCGCGGCTGGTGGCGCAAGGGATCGTTGTAGGGGCGCAGCTCCTCGCCGATGCGCTTGATGTTGACCAGGTGCATCGGCGTGATGTTGTCGGAGGTGATGCTCCCGCCCCACGATCCGGGGCCGAGGGTGAGGGCGGGGGCGAAACCCGTCGTATAGCCAACCGCCCCGATCGCCGTGTTCGAGTTGACGATGATGCGGAAGGCCGGCTTCTCGAGGAAGAAGCGATCGATGACCTGCGGGTCCTGCGAGTGGATGCCGAGCGAGTGCCCCATGCCACCATGCCGCAGCAGCTCGATCGCGCGCTCGCAGCACCGCTCCCACCCCTCCTCGACGAAGAAGCCGAGGACCGGGCAGAGCTTCTCGCGGCTCAGCGGATCCTCGCGTCCGACGCGCGTGAGTTCCACGAGCAGCAGTCGCGTGTGCGCGGGGACGGAGAAGCCGGCGCGTTCGGCGATGCGCCGCGGGTCCTGGCCCACGACGTCCGGGTTGATCCCCTTGCCGCTGGCGGGGATCATGTAGCCCTCCAGCAGGCGCTTCTCGGCGGGGGTGCAGAAGTGACCGCCTTCCTCGATGAAGAGCTGCCGCACGCGGCCGGCGACCGGCGCATCGACCACGACCGAGTTCTCCGACGAACAGAGCACGCCGGCATCGAACGTCTTGCCGTCGACGACGTCGGCCACGGCCTTGGGGAGGCGCGCCGTGCGTTCGATGATCGCGGGGACGTTGCCGGGACCGACGCCGTACGCCGGCTTTCCCGCGGTGTAGACGGCACGGACCATGTCCGACCCGCCGGTGGCGAGGAGGACCGCGGTGTCGCGATGCCGCATGAGCGCCTGGGTTCCCTCGAGCGAGGGGCGCGTCATGACGTTGACGAGTCCGGCCGGGGCACCGGCCGCCGTGGCCGCCTCGGCGAGGACGCGCCCCGCCTCCACGGTGCAGCTGACGGCACGAGGGTGCGGCGACATGACGATCGCGTTGCGGGCCTTGACCGAGATGAGCGCCTTGTAGATGGCCGTCGACGTGGGATTCGTGGTGGGGATGATGGCCCCCACGACGCCCATGGGGACCGCGAGCTCACGCACCCGGCGTTCGCGATCTTCCCGCAGCACGCCGACGGTCTGCATGGGGCGGATGTACTCGAGCAGGATCTCCGAGGCGAACCGGTTCTTGATCACCTTGTGCTCGAACACGCCCATGCGCGTTTCCGAGACAGCGAGCCGGGCCAGCGGCTCGGCGGCGCGCGCGGCGGCGGCAGCCATGGCCTCCACGACCAGGTCAACCTCGCGCTGCGTTGCCGTCGCAAAGGCGCGCTGCGCCTGTGCTGCGCGGGCGACGAGGTCGCGCGCCTCCTGGATGCTTTCGAGGTCGGCGTCCATGGAGGCCGAACGCCTCAGGCCGACGACAGCGCGCGGAAGGCGGCGAGAAGTTCGTCGCGGCCGGCGCGTGCGACATCGCGCCCCCTGATCGGGAAGCCTTCCAGGCGGCGTGCCAGTGAGCGCAGCTCGACCACCTTCATGGATTCGAGCCGCTCACGATCGATGCGCTCGCGAGTGAGCGGCGCGTCGCTGGCCTCATCGTCCTCGGCGACGACGCCGAGGTCTTCGTGCGGGCGCGGGATGACGTGCACGGCCACGAGCTGCCCCACGCGCTGCGCGGCGGCGGCGGCAGCATCGACGGCGGCCTTCACGGCGGCCACCTCGCCCAGGAACTTCACGGTGACGAGCCCGGCGTCCGCGCGCTCGGTGCCTAACAAGCGGACGTCGGCCGCCTTTACCCCGGCGTCCGCCGCCTCCAGCGCCCCGACAAGTCCGCGCGTCTCGACGAGCCCCAGGGCGTCAAGCGACCACCCACGCTCACCCGGCGTCACCCAGCGCCCCTTGCGGGAGGATCAGTTCGAGCTCGGCGTGCGGGCGCGGGATGACGTGCACGGAGACGAGCTCACCGACCCGTTCCGCCGCGGCGGCACCGGCGTCGGTTGCCGCCTTCACGGCGCCCACGTCGCCCCGCACCATCACCGTCACGTAGCCACCGCCCACCTTCTCCTTGCCGATCAGGCGAACGTTCGCCGCCTTCACCATCGCGTCGGCAGCCTCGATCGCTCCCACCAAGCCCTTGGTCTCGATAAGACCGAGCGCGCTCTGTGCCATCCGTCCCCCGTCTGGGTATCGCAGTCGGCGCCAAGTTGCCAGCTCCGCCAGCCTTTGTAAAGGGAGCGATGTCCCCTATACTCGGCGCGTGCTCCCGTCACCGTGCTACATCATTTCCGACGCCCACCTGGGCGTCGCCGACGCCGCGAGCGAGCGAATGCTCCTCGCATTCCTGCACGCCTTGCGTGGCGAGGCGAACTCGCTCGTGATCAATGGCGACCTGTTCGACTTCTGGTTCGAATGGCGCCACGTGATCCCGCGTGCGGGCTACCGCGTCCTGGCCGCGATCGCCGACCTGGCCGAAGGGGGGACGCCGGTGACGTGGGTGGCCGGCAACCATGACTGCTGGGGGGGTGAGGTGTTGCGGCGGGACGTGGGCGTCGAGTACGTCACCGGGACGTGGCGCGGGGAGGTCGCGGGGTGGACCACGCGCATCGACCATGGCGACGGCCTGCGCGACGCGGAGGATCGCCGCTACCGGATGCTCCGCGCCGTGCTCCGCCACCCGCTCTCGATCCGCACCTTCCGGTGGTTGCACCCCGACCTGGGGGCGCGCCTCGCGTTAGGCTCGTCGCACGCCAGCCGATCGTATCGCGCCAAGGACGGCGGCAAGGGGCTGCTGGAGGTGGCGATGCGCGACCTGAACGCGGAGCCGTCGCTCGCCCTCCTGGTCTTTGGTCACTCGCACGTCCCGGTGGTGGAGCGCGCCCCGAGCGGCGGGTTGTACGCGAACGCGGGGACCTGGCTGGGAGACTCGACCTTCCTTCGGGTCACCGAGGAGGCCGTTGAGCTGCGACGCTTCCGGGCGGGACGATCGCCGGGGATGTCGGACCTGCTGCGCCGCGAAACACCGCGCCCGGGCGAGGGATCGACCGGCGAACGCCGCGTGGCCCGCTCGACGCCCTAACGAAACGGGATCGAGAGGCCGATGCCCGTGCCTCGCGGGAGCGCCCGGAGTTCCACCTGAGCCGGCAGGTCCCAGAGCTGCGAGGAGACAAACGCGTCGGCCGCCGAGAAGAGGTGGTTGAAGGCGAGCATCGCGATCCAATCCTCGAAGTGCAGGCGCCGCGCCTTTACGCGACTGCGTTGCTGCTGGTCGCCGGTCGGGGACTGTCCGGCGGGCTCGTCATATCGGCTGCGCAGGGTGTCCTTGGGGACGTACTTGCCGTCCCGAATCACCGGGGCGCCGGTGTTCGGGTCCACCTGGTAGGTGTCGACGATGACGTCGTTCGCGTGCGCCTTGGCGACGCGCAGGTCGTGCCCCGCCTTCACGAGCATGGCGAGCCAGACCGCTTCGGCCATGAAGTAGACGCCGCCCGCCGTGGGGCGGTTGAGGCGCGACTGGCCGAGCCCGGGCAGCGCCAGCGAGAGGAAGAACGCGCGACCCGGTGAGACGGGTGGCTGAAGGGAGTCTCGCGCGGCGCGAGGCTGCTGGCCACCCTCCTGGCGCGCCGCGGCTGCGCGTGCCGCCGCACTGTCACCCGACGTCCGCACACCGGCGCGCGCCGAGTCGGCCTGCTGCGCCGTTGCGGAGCGGGCGCCGAGGACCGTGGCGGCGGCCAGGAAGTACACGACGAAGCGCAGGGGCACGCGATGACGAGAGGGTGGGTGTTGCACGAGAGTGCGGGTTGGCGGGAGCGTGTGGGAATCGAACCCACCAAACCCGACCAGGTCGGGTCACAGCCGTTTTGAAGACGACGGAAGCCACCAGGCCCCATACACCCCCATCTCCCCGGGCACCGAGGCCGGGAGGTCCGGCGGCCGAGGGCTATTACCCGCGCAGCGCCACCGGGTGTTCCCCGCGAGCGACGACTTCGCCCACGACGATGCTCCCGACGACGCGCGCAAGATAGTCAGGGACCGCGGAGGCGGGGACGGCGACCAGCAGCCCGCCCGACGTCTGCGGATCGACGACGATCGCCCGGTCGGTGGGCGTGGCGTCGCCCCAGTCGACGAGGGGGGCGAGGAAGGCGTCGTTGCGCTCAGCGCCGCCGGTGCGGACGCCGGCGAGCAGCGCCTCGCGCACGCCGGGGAGGATGGGGAGTCCGGCGGTCCGCAGCCGCAACGTGACGCCGCTGGCGCGCGCGATGTTGAGCGCATGTCCCGCCAGGCCGAAGCCGGTGACATCGGTGGCGCAGCGCGCCCCCACCGCGAGCGCCGCCTGCGACGCCTGCCGGTTGAGCTGCTTCATCGACGCGACCATGGCCTGCTCATCGCCGGCACGCGCCCTTCCCTGCTTCACGGCGGTGGCGACGATGCCCGTGCCCAGGGGCTTGGTGAGGACGAGCACATCGCCGGGGCGGGCATTGGCGTTCCCCAGGATGCGCGCGGGATGAATGCGCCCGGTGACGGCGAAGCCGAACTTGACCTCGTCGTCGGTGATGGTATGACCGCCCGCGATCACGGCACCAGCTTCGTGCACCTTGTCCTGGCCGCCCCGCAGGATGTCGCCCAGCACCTCCAACGGAAGCTTGCCGGTGGGAAAGCCAACGATGGAGAGCGCCGTGAGCGGCTCGCCTCCCATGGCGTAGACGTCGGAGAGCGCATTGGCCGCGGCGACCTGCCCGAAGTCGTACGGATCGTCGACGATGGGGGCGAAGAAGTCCACCGTCTGCACCAGGGCGAGGTCGTCGGACAGCCGAAAAACCCCCGCGTCGTCGAAGGTCTCATGACCGACGAGCAGGCGGGGATCGGTGCGCGGGGCGAGCGCCGCGAGCGCGTGCGTCAGGTCGCCCGGACCCATCTTGGCGGCTCAACCCGCACAGCGGGCAAAGTGCGTGAGCCGGAAGATGCGTGCGCGATCGTCGGTCATGAGCGGCTCCGGTTCATCCCACCGTGGCGATGGCCTCGATCTCGACCTTCACCCCGCGCGGAAGCGCCGCCACCTGCACGGTGGAGCGCGCCGGGCGCGCGTCACCGAGCGCGCGGGCGTACACCTCGTTCACGCGCGGGAAGTCGGCCATGTCCTGGAGGAAGACGGTCGTCTTGACGACGTCGCTCCAGCTGCAACCGGCCGCCTGCAGCACGGCGGACAGGTTGCGCAACACCTGCTCGGCCTGTGCGACCACATCCCCGTCGACCACCTGGCCGGAGGCCGGATCCAGCGGGATCTGCCCCGCGGTGAAGAGAAAGCCTCCGGCGATGGTGGCCTGCGCGTACGGCCCGATGGCGGCGGGGGCCTGGCTGGTCTGGACGTGTTGAACGGGCATGGAATCTCGCGAGGGTCAGAAGAGCCCGGCGATGCTGCCGTCGGCGGCGACCGCCATGCGCTCGGCGGCCGGTTCCTTGGGAAGGCCGGGCATGGTCATGATATCGCCGCACTGCGCCACGACGAAGCCCGCGCCGGCCGCGGGATAGACCTCGTTGACCGTCATGCGGAACCCGGTGGGGCGGCCAAGGCGCGTGGCGTCGTCGGTGAGCGAATACTGGGTCTTGGCCATGCACACCGGCGTCTCGCCCATCCCGATCGACTCCAGGTAGTCGATGCTGCGTTCGGCCTTTGGGGCGTAATCCACCCCGTCGGCGCCGTAGACCTTCCGGGCGATGGTCTCGATCTTCTCGCGAATGGGGCGCGCCGCGTCGTAGATGGGGGCGAAGTTCGCCGACCCTTCCGCCAGGAGCGCCAGCACCTCGTGCGCC
>CAZVDJ010000286.1:0-6059 GCA_964626245.1 uncultured Gemmatimonadaceae bacterium | reverse complement strand
GCTGGGGCAGTCGCACTTCGGGCTGCGCGGGATGCGCGACCGCGTGGAGATGATCGGCGGGTCGTTCTCGCTCAACAGCGCGCCGGGCGAGGGGACGCGCGTGGCGGTGGAGGTCGACGCCGCATGACGCAGCGCCTTCGCATCCTGCTGGCCGATGACCACGCGCTCGTCCTGGAAGGACTGCGCTCGCTCCTGGACGCGCAGCCCGACATGCTCGTGGTGGGCGCCGCCACCGACGGGGCCCAGGTGATGGAACTGCTGCGTGCCACGCGCCCCGACGTGGTGGTGCTGGACCTGGAGATGGGGACGATGAGCGGGCTGGCCTGCCTGGAGCGCATCCGCGCCGAGAAGATCCAGGTGAGGGTCCTGGTGCTGTCGGCCTACGGCGACGGGACGTCGATGCGCGCCGCCCTGGACGGCGGGGCCGACGGCTACGCCCTCAAGACCGACCCGCCGCGCAACACGGTGGACGCCATCCGCCAGGTGCATCGTGGCCAGCTCGTCTTCCCGCTCGCCGCCAAGCGCTGGCTGCTGGGCAAGTCCACGTCGTCCGACCCGCGCCAGCTCACGGAGCGCGAGGAGTCGGTCCTGGCGCTGCTGGCCGAGGGGGCGACCAACGCCGAGATCGCGCGCCGGCTGCGCGTGAGCGAGAACACGGTGAAGTTCCACCTGCAGAACCTGTACATGAAGCTCGGCGTGGGGAACCGCACCGAGGCGGTGGCGGTGTACCTGCGAGAGCGGGCGCCTCGGCGTTAGGCGATGGTGTGGCGTCAGGCCGTGGTGCGGCGTCAGGCCGTGGTGCGGCGCTCGGCCGGCGTGCGGCTCAGCGTGCCAACCGCCGCCCGAGGTCGGCCAGCACCTTCTCGATCGTCGCCGTCTCCCCGATCACGTACTTCATCAGGAAGCGGAAGACCGGGTTGTAGACTTCCCCCTCCTCGGTGATGGTGACGCGCGTCCCGCCGGCGTCGGGCGTCAACTCCCAACGCCACCGCCCACCGTACGGCAGCCCGGTGGTCGTGATGCGCGACACGAAGCGCTCCGGGGCCACCATCTCCTCGGCGACGTACTCCACCCGGTCGCCGCCCGACAGCTCTCGCCAGGCCGGGCGGCCGTCGATCGCGGGGAGCATCTCGACCCTGGTGATGTCTCCGCGCCACGACGCGTAGGCCGCGACGTCCGAGACAACGGCCCACACCGAGTCGCGCGGTGCGTCGAACCGCTCTCCGCGCGAGGCAAGGTGCGCCACCGGGAGCGTGCGCCCCACCACGTACACCACGACGATCGCCCCAACCGCCAGCAGCACGAGATAGGCCAGGATTCTCACGGTACCCCCGACGTTGAAGTGAATGGGAGCGCGCGTATCCGCGCAGCGCTTTGTTTGAAGGTGCTCATGTATCGGCGCACAGTACTCAAGCCACGACCTCGTTCGGTCGATACGCCCGCTTGACGACGCGTGCGACGTTGGGAAGATCGATCCCGCAGGGCACGCGCTTCCCGCGTCCCTCCACTCGTGCCACGACTCTCCCTCCAGCGTCTGCTGCGGCTCGCGCTCCTCGTTCCACTGGCGGCGTGCGCCACCACCAGCCACGTCGGACTGGAGCCACTGGTGACCGATCGGCCCGACTTCACCGATGGCAGCGAGACCGTGGCGCGCGGACGCGCACAGCTCGAGTCGGGGGCGACGTACACGCAGGATGGCACTTCCCGGGGCGCGTCGCTAGGCGAGGCGTTGCTTCGCCTGGGCGTGGCACGAGGCGCCGAGCTTCGACTGGGCTTCAACTCGTACGCCATCGCGCGCGAGGGCGCCGGCACGGTGCGGGGCTTCGAGGACGCGTCGATTGGCGCGAAGGTGAAGCTGCTGCAGGGTGGCGGCCAGGGGTCGGCGCACCCCACGGTGGCGGTGCTCTTCGGAACGTCGATCCCCACCGGCGCCGCACCGTTCCGCTCCAACCTGCTGCAGCCGGAAGTGAAGACGATCTGGGCGTGGACGCTGACCGACCGCTTCTCCGTCTCGTCCAACGTCAACTATTCCTGGATCCGCGACCCCCGGCAAAGCCATGGCGAGGCCGCCGCTACCGCGTCGTTCGCGCTGGGACTCACGGAGCGCGTGGGGAGCTTTGCGGAGTACTTCGGCTTCTTTCCGCAGGCGGACGGTGTGGAGCGCACCCACTTCGCCAACGGCGGCCTGACCTTCGTGCTGCACGACAACCTGCAGCTCGACGCACGTGCCGGCCGGCAACTGCTCCGACGAGCCGACGGGGAGAGCCTCTTTGTAGGGGCGGGGCTGTCGCGTCGCTGGTAGCACGCGGGGCACGACACGACCTCCGCGTGACGCGCGGTGGGCCGGGCACCCGCCACTCGCGCGACGTGCCCGCGGCTGAGCTGGTCAGCCGGGCGACACCTGCTCCATCAACTGCAGCAGGACGCCGTTGGTCCAGCCGAAGCCGTCCTGCACCGCATACTCCCCGCCGCCACCGAGCAGCCCCGGCTGCTCCACGTTGTACTTCTCCATGAAGTGACCGGTCGTGCGGTAGATGCGCTCATTGGTCGAGATCCACCGCCGCGCCCCCTCGTCGGCGAGATCGGCGTATCCATACCGGCGCAGCCCCTGGCACACGATCCACTGCAGCGGGGCCCACCCGTTAGGCGCGTCCCACTGCTGGCCGGTGTGCTCCAGCGTCGTCACCCAGCCACCGGGCCTCAGGAAGTCGTCGCGCAGCCGCTTCGCGACCCGCCCGGCCTGCTCCTCCGTGGCGATCCCGAAGAACAACGGATAGGCCCCGGCCAGCGTGAGGATCCCCGTCGGCCGCGCACGCCCCAGGTCGACATCGCAGAAGAAGCCCAGCGACTCGTCGAAGAAGAGCGTCTGGAGGGCGCGCTGTCGCGCATCTGCGCGACCACGGTATCGCGTCGCCCCGGCGACGTCCCCGCCTCGCTCGCACGAGTCGCCGAGCACGCGCTCCAGGTGGTGAATGATGCAGTTCAGGTCCACCGGCAGCAGCGACGTCGTGCGAATGGAGCCGAACGCCCGCGACTCATCGAACCACCGCGAGCTGAAGTCCCATCCCGACTCGCAGGCCGCGCGCAGGTCGCGATACAGCCCGCTCGGCTCGCGCGCGGTGTGCGCCGCCAGCTCGATGTCCTCCGCGAAGCTCTCCTGACGCGGCTCGGGCGCATCGTCCCAGTACCGATTGAGCACGACGTCGCCGATCCTGGCGACACGCCGCGCGGCGTGCGGCCCGGCAGGCAGCGCTTCCCCGCCCTCCATCCAGAAGTCGTACTCCCGCGCGAGCTGTGCGGCGTACTGGTCGATGACGGACGCCCCTCCGTGAACCGACGCCAGCAGCTCCACCATGAGGACAAAGAGGGGAGGCTGCGAGCGCGTGCAGTAGTAGGTGCGCGTCCCGTTGGGGATGAACCCGATGCGGTCGACCAACGAGGCGAAGTTGGCCACCATCCCTTGCAGCGCGCGACGCTCACCCGACGCCGCGAGGCCGAGCATGGTGAAGTAGCTGTCCCAGTAGTACAACTCGCGAAAGCGCCCGCCGGGGACGACATAGTCGTGAGGCAGCGGGATGAGGGAGGAGAAGGGGCGCGCCTGGTCGGCAGGGCGCGTCAGCGTCCCCCACAGCCGCGCGAGCTGTTCGCGCACCTCCTGGGCCGCCGGCACCCCGGTCGATGCGGGGCGCTCCTCCGGCAGCTCGAAGTGCGTGCGCACGAAGGTGGCGAGGTCAAAGCCCGGCTGTTCGCGCTCAACCGCGTAGCGCGCCACGATCTCCGCCGGTGTCCCTCGCGGTACCGCGTCGACGAAGGTCTTGGAGTCGCTGAAGACGCGACCGCGCTGCACGGCGTCGAACAGTTCGCCGTACGCCTCGCGCGGTGTGCGCACCACGGTCATGCGGCGTGCGCGGCCGTGTTCGCGGCCAGCGCCGACTGTCGCTTGAGCTGGTACAGCGCCAGCATGAGGAGCGCGATGGGGACGAGCGAGAAGTAGAACGCCGTCGTGCCGCCGAACCTCTGGAAGAGGGCACCGGTGATCAGCGACCCGGTGGTTCCGCCCAGCGCCGAGAAGACGACGATGAGCCCAGCCATGGGGGCATGCTGGCGCAGCGGCAGGGCGGTGAGGATCACCGAGTTGATCGCCGGATAGATCGGCGACAGGCAGAGGCCGATCAGCGGGAAGACGAACGCCGCCAGGGGAGCCTCCCGCCAGCTCGAGACCTCGGTGGCGCCCAGGTTGCTGGCGAGCGGCAGGCTCACCAGCACCAGCGCTGCGGCCAGGGCGAGACTGGTCACGAGCACCGCGAACCAGTTGAACCGCCGCAGGACGACGCCGGCCGCGAACCTGCCCAGCGCCGTCGATGCCGCCAGGATGCTCGCCATCTGGATGCTGAGCGACGGCGACAGGTGCAACATGCGGCTGTTGAACGTTGGCAGCCACGACATGATGCTCTGCTCGATGAGCACGTACAGGAAGGCGCTGATGACGAAGACGAGCACCAGCGCCCGCGCGCAGAGCGAGATCATCTCCATGAAGTCGGCGGCCAGCGGCTTCGCCTCCGCCGGGCGCACGCCGCTCTCATCGAGGCGCGCCACGGAGAGCAGCACCAATGCCGCGAACGAGAGCGCCGCCAGGAGGTAGTAGACGTTCAGCCACTGGAGCGACGAGGCATCGGCGTCGCTGACGAAGGCACTGAAGATGAAGTACCCCGACAGGATGCCGATCATGAAGAACGACTCGATGAAGTTCATGAAGCTGGCGTGATCCTCCCGCGTGCGCGTCACGAGCCCCAGCGCGGCGAAGACCGACACCTTGGTGAGGGCGAACCCGACGCCGGTAGCGGCGAAGAGCGCCTTGGTCATCCAGAAGGTTGGGAGCTGCGGCATCAGCAGGCAGAAGGCGCCCACGAGGCACAGCGCCACCTGCATGCTCCGCTTGTACCCGATGCGCGTGAGGAAGGACGCGACCAGGAACGAGGTGATGGCGATCGGCAGGTCCTTGAACGCCTCGAGGACGCTGGCCTCGGATGCGGAGACGCCGTAGGTGTTCTGCACCTGCAGGATCACCGTGCCCACGCTGTTCAGCAGGATCGCGAAGACGAAGTAGTTGATGAACAGCGAGATCCTGACGAGCCACTGGTTCATGCGGCGCTCCCCGAGCGGTTGGCGTGGCGAACGGCGGGTGGATCAGGACGGGCTGGTCGACGGCACGGGTCGACCGCCGGGTCGTGCGGCGCGCGCCCTACGCGAAGAAGGCGACTCGCTGGCTGATGTAGTCGCGCACCGACGTCGCGGCGATGCGATCCTGCGCGAGCGTGTCGCGGTCGCGCACCGTCACCGTCCCGTCGGTCATCGTCTGGCCATCGATCGTCACGCAGAACGGCGTCCCCACCTCGTCCTGCCGGCGGTAGCGCCGGCCGATGGCGCCACTCTCGTCCAGGAAGACGGGAAAGTGCGGCCGCAACTCGTTCGCCAGCTTCTCGGCAAACTCCGGCATACCGTCCTTCTTGGTGAGCGGAAAGACGCCCGCCTTGATGGGGGCGAGCGACGGGTGCAGCCCGAGCACGGTGCGCCCCTCCTGCTCGCCCGGCACCGCCTCCTCGCGGTAGCCGTTGACCAGCACCGCCAGCGTCGTGCGGTCGGCCCCCACCGACGTCTCGATGACAAACGGGACATAGCGGCGATTGCTCACCTGGTCCACGTACTCCAGCCGCTTGGAGGAGTACTCCTGGTGGCGCGACAGGTCGAAGTCGCCGCGGTGGTGCACCCCCTCGATCTCCTGGAAGCCCAGCGTTCCGCCAAAGTGGAACTGGATGTCGAAGGCGGCGCGCGCGTAGTGCGCCAGCTCCTGCGGCGTGTGCTGGTGGAAGTGCAGGCGATCGGCCGAGAGCCCCAGCGACTGGTGCCAGGCCATGCGCTGCCCCTTCCAGAACTCGAACCACTGCATGTGGTCCGACTCCGGATCGACGAAGAACTGCATCTCCATCTGCTCGAACTCGCGCGTGCGGAAGATGAAGTTGCCGGGGGTGATCTCGTTGCGGAACGCCTTGCCGATCTGG
>CAZVDJ010000285.1:0-6061 GCA_964626245.1 uncultured Gemmatimonadaceae bacterium | reverse complement strand
GCAGCATCCTGCCGTGGGTCATTGGCGGCGCGGCCACCCTGGCGCTGGTCATCATGGTGGCCGTGCAGCAGCGCGGGGCCTCTCCGGTGGCTGCCGGGCAGAACGTCTCACTGGACGGCACTGCTCCTTTCGCGGGGGGAGCCGGGGGAGCGGGCGGCGCCATGCGTGCGCCGGACATCTCCTCGATGTCACCGCGCGAACGGGCCGATCGCCTGTACGACCGCGTGATGCGGCTGGCCTCCGAGGGCAAGAGCGACTCGGCGTCGTTCTTCGCCACCATGGCCGCGCAGGCGTACGAGCTGCTGGGCGAACTCGACAACGACCTCAAGTACGACTACGGGCGCATGTCGGAGATGGCCGGAAACCTGGACCAGGCCAAGCGGCAGGCCGACGCCATCCTGGCCAGCTATCCCGATCACCTGCTCGGGCTCATCCTGGGGGCGCGCGTGGCGCAGCTCCAGAACGACGAGGCCACGCGCACCCGGCTCTATCGCAAGCTCCTGAGCGTGGAGCAGGTGGAGCAGGCCAAGCCCGTGGAGGAGTACGCCCGCCACAAGGGGGACATCGACGCAGCCATCGCCGAGGCGAAGACGGTGACGAAGTAGCTTCCTCGCGCGTCGCGCAGTCGCCGCGTCGCAGCCGCTCGCCTCCCCTCTTCTTTCCGCCGCTCGTGACCAGCACCCTTCGCGCCGAATCGAGGTCGCCGTCAGACGGCGTCGCCGAGCTGCTGGGCGTCGCACGTCGCTTGGGGGCGGCGGCGGAAAGCGGCGACGAGGCGGCGGCGATCCTGGCCGAGAGCATCGCGTCGCTCCTGGGCGCGGAGGGATGCCTCGTGTCGTCGCTGGACGATGGCGCCTTCCGCGTGGACGCAGCGGTGGGATTGCTGCGCGAGCTGCGCGGGCAGCGCAATCGGCTGGGCGACTCGCTGGCCCTGCGCACACTGCAGGAGTCGCGCGTCCTGGTGGTGAACGACATCGACGATGCGCACGGCGGCGACCCGGTGTTCCTGCGACAGCTCGGTGTCCGCCAGGTGCTCTCGGCACCGCTCGTGGCCGGCGGCGCCGCCTTTGGCGTGCTGCTGGCGGTGAACTCCCCGCGCGGCGCCTTTTCCGATGCCGACGCCGCGCTGCTGCAGCGCGTGGCGGAGCTGGGGTCGCCGGCGGTGCGTTCGGCCAGGCTGCTGGAACGCGAGCGGCGCAGCGTGCGCGAGGCGCGGGCGCTCGCCGAGATCGTCATGCACCTGAACCAGTCGCTGGAGCTGGAGCGCGTCTTTGCGCTGGTGGCCGACCACGCCGCCGACCTGCTGGGGGGCGCCGGGGCCACCGTCACGGTGGTGGACGGCGATCAGCTGCGCATCGTTGGGTCGGCGGGGCACGCCATCGGGCGCTTCCAGGGGATCCTCCCCACCGAGGGGGTGTTCAGCGGCGAGGCGCTGCGCCGCCGGCGCCCGGTGCGCACCAGCGACCTGCGCCAGTTCCCGCGCTGGGAGCGCTCGGCGCACCTGCTGGCCGACGTGTCGCCCAACGCCATCGCCGCGCCGCTCCTGGTGGGCGACCGCGCCATTGGCACCGTGCTGGTGTACGGCAACCCGCACCGCGACTTCAACGCCCACGAGGAAGAGCTCCTCCTGGCGCTCGCGTCGCACGCGGCGGTGGCGGTGGAGAACGCGCGGCTCTACCGGGCCGCCGCACGCACCACCCGGCACGCCGAGATCCTCGCCGCCACCGGGCGCACGCTCGCCTCGGCCGTGTCGTCCAAGCAGGTCTTCGACGGCATCGAGCGGGTGGCCACCCAACAGTTGGGAGCCGACGGCTTCACCGTCTACTCCATCGACCTGGCGCGCCGCACGGCCGCGGTGCAGCACTCGCGCGGCCTCGGGACGGAGCAGGTGCAAGCCATTGCGCCGTCGCTCTGGCTGGGGCGCCCGGGATGGGCGGTGCAGAACGCCGAGAACGTCATCCTCCCCGACCTGCGCACGCTGGGCGAGGACGACCTGTCGGAGCCGCTGCGCGGGCTGCGCGAGGCCGGCGTAGGGGCCATTGCCTTCCTTCCGCTCGTGCTGGACGGGACGGTGCGCGGCCTCCTGGTCATGCGCTGGTTCTCGCCGCGCAATCCCGACGAGGCGGAGTACGAGCTGCTGCGCGACTTTGCCACGCACGTGGCCATCGCCCTGCGCAACGCCGGGCTGCTCGAGGACCTGGAGCGGCGCGCCGTGCGCCTGGCGGCGGTGGCCCAGGTGCAACAGGCCATCTCGCGCACCGAGCTGGGCGAGGTGTACGGCGAGGTGCATCGTGCCGCGCGCTCGTCCATCCCGGGGATCTCGGTCCTGGCACTCCTCCTGGCCACCCCCGACCGGTCGCACTTCCTGCCGCAGCTCCTGGTGGCGGATGGCGTGAGCACCAGCTCGGCCGCACTCCCGGCGGTGCCGGTGACCAGCTGCTCGGCCTCGCGCGCGCTGAAGGATGGAGGCGTGTACATCAGCGACGATCCCGAGCGATCGTGGTCCGACTACGTGGCCGGGCTGGCGTCGCGTCCACCGGCGCACGCCGAGATCGCGGTCCCCATCCTGCACGGCAGCGACATCCTGGGCGTGCTGGTGGCGCAGGGCGACGAGCGCCACGCGTTTGACGACCAGGATGCGGCCGTCCTCGCCCTGATCGCGCGGCAGGCCGGGTCGGCGATCGAGAACGCGCGCCTCTTCGAGGCGGAGCGGCAGGCGCGCTCGGTGGCCGAGGCGGCGGCGACCATCGCGCGCGCCGCCCTCTTTGCCGGGTCGCCTGACGAGACCGGGCGCGAGATCCTGGCGGCGGTGGAGTCGGTGGTGCCGTCGGCCGGCAAGGCGCTTGGCGTCACCGGCGACGGCGGCGAGACCCTCACCTACCTGGCCGGCACCGGCGCGCTCACCGCCCTGCAGGGGCGATCGCTCCCCGCCAAGGAGAGCGCCGCCCGCCTGATGGGGACGCGGGCCAGCGTCCTCTCCCCGCCCGCGGAAGCGATCGACGCGCTGCAGGAGCGCGACGTGATTCCGCCGGGCGCCTCCGTGGTCCCGCTCATTGCCAAGGACCAGCTGCTGGGCGTGCTGTGGAGCGTGCCGGTGGCGCACATGCGCGCGCGCCTGGGGGACGGTGCGGCGCTCTCGCAGCTGGCGACGCACGTGGCGCTGGCCGCCGACGTCCTGCTCCTGGGCGAAGAGGAGCGCAAGCGCCGGGAGCGGGAGCGCATGCTGGCGACCGCGCTGGCCACGATGGATCAGCCGGTCTTCATTCTCGGGCTCGACCGGCGCATCTGGTACGCCAACGCGGCGGCGGCGCGCGAGTACGGCCACAGCCCCGAGGAACTCACCACGCTCGCCTTCGACACGCTCGTGGCGTCGGCGGTGCCGGCGCGCCGGCTCCCGCACAGCGGTGCGTCGGCCAGCGTGTGGCTGGCGGAACACGTCCACCGGCGGCGCGACGGATCGCAGTTCCCCGCGAGCGTGATGCTCAACTACATCCGCGATGACGGCGGCGCCCCGGTGGGGCAGGTGATGAACGTCCGCAACCTCACCGACGAGCGGCGCATCGAGGAGCAGTTGCGCCAGAGCGAGAAGCTGGCGGCGCTTGGCGAGCTGGTGGCCGGGGTCGCGCACGAACTCAACAACCCGCTGGCCGGGATCTCCGCCTTTGCGCAGCTGTTGCTGGAGGAGCCGCTCACGGCGGAACAGCACGAATCGGTGCGGCTGGTGAAGCGCGAGGCCGACCGCGCCGGCAGCGTGATTCGCGACCTCCTGATCTTCTCGCGCAAGCCCGGACCCTCGCGGGTGCCGGTGGACCTGAACGAGATCATCGAGCTCACGCTGCGCCTGCGGAACTACTCGCTGCGCAGCGCCGACATCGAGGTGCAGCTCGACCTGGCGCGCGGTCTCCCGCGCATCCGCGGCGACGACCAGCGGCTGCAGCAGGTCCTGCTCAACCTGGTGGTGAACGCCGAATACGCCATGCAGCGCGCGCCGGTCAAGCAGCTGCGCATCAGCACGGCCGCCCACGAGCAGGGGATCCTGCTCACGGTGACCGACACGGGAATGGGGATGGCGGAGGAGACGCGACAGCGCATCTTCGAGCCGTTCTTCACGACCAAACCCGCTGGACAAGGGACCGGACTCGGGCTCAGTGTGTCGTATGGCATCGTGCAGGCTCATGGCGGGAGCATTGCGGTGGAGAGCCAGCTGGGCTCCGGCTCGGTCTTCCGCATCTACTTCCCGGCGGCCGGGTCAACCCCCGTCGCCCCCGTTTCGGCGATTTCATGAGTGACCCCACCCGCGGCGGTGCGCTCAGCAACCGGGTCATTGGCGGCCCGGAAGCCAAGCGTCTCCTCATCGTCGACGACGAGGAGACGATCCGCCTGGCGCTGTCGCGTTTCCTGCGGTCGCGCGGCTTTGACGCCGACACCGCGGAGTCGGGGATTCATGCCCTCACGCTGCTGCGCGAGGGGTACTACTCGCTGATGCTCTGCGACATCCGCATGCCGGGGATGTCGGGGCTGGAGCTGGTGCCGCAGGCGCGCGCGCTGCACCCCGACATGGCGGTGATCATGCTCAGCGCGGTGAACGACGTCCCCACGGCCACGGAGTCGATCAGCGCCGGGGCAATGGAGTACCTCACCAAGCCGGTCGACCTGCAGGACCTGCTGGCCGCCATCGAGCGCGTGGCCAACCGTCGCGACCTCACGGTGGAGGCACGCAACGTCGAGCGCCTGATCGAGCAGGAGGTGGAGCGGCGCACCGCCGACCTGACGCGCGAGCGGGACGGGATGCTCGGCTCCGCCGTGGACGCCATTGCGCACCTGGTGGCGATGCACGAGGCCAAGGACCCGTTCCTGAGCGGGACGACGTTGCGCGTGACGGCGCTGGCGCGCGCCATTGGCGAGGTGCTGGGGATGGATGCGCCGGCGCTGGAACAAGTGGTCACGGCGGCGCGTCTCCACGACGTGGGGAAGATCGCGTTGCGCGACTCGGTGCTGAACAAGCCGGGGGCGCTGAGCCCCGAGGAATACGAGCACGTCAAGGACCACGTTCGCATCGGGCTGGAGATCCTGACCCCGCTCACGGGGCTGCGCGAGGTGCTGGACGTGGTGCGGGACCACCACGAGCACTGGGACGGGACCGGCTATTCGCGCGGGCTGATGGGTGAGCGGATTTCGTTAGGTGGGCGCATTCTCTGCTGCGCCGACGCCTTCATCGCCCTCACCTCCCGGCGCGCCTACCGCCCGGCCATGACCATCGAGGACACGATCGACTATCTCGCCGCGCATGCCGGTGGCCTGCTGGACCCCACGGTCTACGCCGCCCTGAAGCGCGTGGTCGCCGAGCGTCGCGTCCTCGGGCTCACCGCCGACTGACGCGGGGCGCGAATCGCGCGCAGCTGACGCGCACCCGGCGCGCACCTGGCGCGTGCAAGAGGTGCGCGGCGCGAGCGACGTGCGTGACGTGCGCGACGCATGGGTCGCGCGTGTCGAACGAATTCCCGCTTGACGGCAGTTGCAGGGCATTGTAAAAGGAAGTTCCCGCGCACCGGGCACGCTGCTCGATGCGCCGGTGTGCCGGCGGGCATGGCCGCACGCCGTACCGGATGTTCATGACGCACCGTCGATCACTACATGCAGGAGGCATTCATGCCGCGTGGCGAGGCCTGGGACGAGACACTGAGGTTCTCCGATGACGACGAGGACGATCTCGGATACGGCGGCTCGTCGTCGTTTGACGATGATGACGATGAGGAGGAAGGCTGGGGTGGTTCGTCCAAGCACGGCAGCGGGCTGTGGGATGAACCCGAGGAGGCCGCGCTCGAGGACGAGGAGGAAGGCGAGGTCGTGAGCGAGGGCGAGGCGGAGGACGACATCGAGGTCGAGGAAGAGGAGGAGGTCGTCTTTGGCGCCCCCGCCCGGCGCGGGCGTCCGCCAAAGCCCAAGCCGCCTGCCGCCCCTGCGCCGGCAGCCGAAGCGCCACCGCCTGCACCGGAGCCAGCCAAGGCCGCCAAGCCTGCGCCGGCGCCCAAGGCTGCCCCTGCTCCCAAGGCAGCGGCAC
>CAZVDJ010000284.1:0-6065 GCA_964626245.1 uncultured Gemmatimonadaceae bacterium | reverse complement strand
GACCAGCGTCGTGTCCTTCCCGATGAAGACGCTCACGAGGGCTGCCCTCCCGTGGCGAGGGCGACCGCCTTCTTCACCGCCTCGTCCATGTCGCTGGAGGCGGAGAAGCCGTTCTCGGTGAGGATCTTCATCGCGATTTCTTCGTTGGTGCCGGTGAGGCGGATGACGATCGGCACCTTGAGCGGATTCTCCCTGGTCGCGGTCACGATGCCGTTGGCCACGTCATCCGTGCGCGTGATGCCGCCGAAGATGTTGAACAGGATCGCCTTGACGTGCTGGTCGGCGGTGATGATGCGCAGCGCGTTCACCACCTTTTCCGGGTTGGAGCTGCCGCCGATGTCGAGGAAATTGGCGGGCTCACCGCCGTAGTACTTCACCAGGTCCATCGTCGCCATGGCGAGCCCTGCGCCGTTCACCACGCAGCCGACGTTGCCATCCAGCTTGATGAAGGTGAGGTTGGCGTTGCGCGCCTGCACCTCGCTCGGGGCCTCGGCGGTCTCGTCGCGCAGCGCGGCGATGGCGGGGCGACGATCGAGTTCATTGTCGTCGATGACCATCTTGGCGTCGAGCGCCACGACCTCACCGGCCGGCGTCACCACCAGCGGGTTGATCTCGGCCAGCGAGCAGCCGCTCTGCATGAACGCCGTGTAGAGCTGCTGCATGATCTTCGACGCTGCGCGCGCCTTGGCCAGGTCGTCATACAGGAAGAAGCCAAGGCGCATGGCCTGGAACGGCATGAGGCCGTACCGCGTGTCGATCGGCAGCTTGAGGATCTTCTCGGGGGTCGACGCCGCGACCTCCTCGATGTCGATGCCGCCCGCGGGGCTCACCATGAAGACCGGCTTCTTGCTCGCCCGGTCCAGGATGATGCCGACGTACGCCTCGCTCGCGATGTCCGAGGCCTCGGTGACGAGGACCTTCTCGACGGTGAGCCCCTTGATCTGCATGCCAAGGATGGCCGTCGCCTTCTCGCGCGCTTCCTCGGGGGTCTTGGCGAGCTTTACGCCACCGGCCTTTCCGCGGCCGCCGGCGTGCACCTGCGCCTTCACCACGACCATCTTCCCGATGCGGCGAGCGATCGCCTCGGCCTCCGCAGGCGTCGTGGCAATCTCGCCCGGGGGAATCGGCACACCGATCCCTCGAAGGATCTCCTTCGCCTGGTATTCGTGAATGTTCACGCGTTCTCCGATGTTGTGGACGCTGCCGCCGACGGGGTCCGCCCACGGCCTTGGCAAGAGGGCGGCGGCTCACCCTCGCGAGTCGCGCCGGCGCACGCGAGGCGCGCGTGGGGCTCGCCCGAAGGGGCTCGGGCGCGCAAGCTAGGGATCGTCTGAAGCGGGTTCAAGGCTTGGCTGCTCCCGCTCGCAGCAGGCGACCCAGGGCGTCGTACGCCGTACCGAAGGCAAGCCAGTCCCCGCGCGCCAACGCCTCGCGCATCTCGCCGTACAGGACCGAGACGCGGTTCCTGAACTCCTCGGGCGACAGCGGGACGCTGGGGAGCGCGGGCATGGGCAGTCCCGCCGCCGAGGCGACGGTTGCCCCCGAGCGCACGGTATCGCCCAGCAGGACGGCGACCAGGCGCACGCTCGGCGTTCCGTCAGCACGCCACGCATAGGCGGCCTGCACGTAGGCCCGCGTGGCGCCGAGTGGCAGCACGCGCACCGGGCCGCGCACCAGCGGCGTCTCGCGGCCGCCGGGTCCCTGCGACGCGGAATCGATGGCACGGTGCAGGCGGTCCAGGATGGTCCCCCACCGCGGCCCGGGCGGCGAGGCCGCTTCCCATCGCACGTCGTACTCCGCCCCGCCCGTGGCCACCACGACACCGCGCACCCGTTCCGCGGCGTCCAGCACCGGGTACGCGAGCGCCAAACGACCCGAAACCGCATCGACGAACGGCGCTTGCGCGTTGTAGGAGAACAACGTGTCTCCGCCAAGTTGTCGCGGCAGGTGAGAGGGGGGGCCGTTGTCCCCGCGGGGACCCACGTGCGCGAAGAGGCGCGCGTGCAGGAGCGCGCCCTCCGCCGGCGGCGCGAGCCGCTCCGCCAGCGTGCGGTCGATGGCCGAGGCGGCGATGAAGAGGCGCGGGAAGCGCCGCGTCCACGACAGCGTCACCGGATCGGGCGCGGGATCGGACACGGCGATCACGCGCCCCGTGTGCGCGTTCACCAGCGCCACCGCGGCGTGGCGGAAGTAGCGCAGCTCCTCGTTGCCCACGCGCACCGGGTCGCTGAGCGGATAGAACTCCGACGTCGCGTACAGGTGCACGGTCCAGAAGAGGGAGTCGCGATGCACCACAGGTGCAATGCGCCCGCCCTGCTCGAAGAAGGGAAAGAGGCGGCGGACCCGCCGCCGCACGTCGCGATGCATCACCACGAACGACGGCTGCGCACTTCCCGCGCGCAGGAGCGACGGGTTCTGCAGGGCCCACGCGTGCGCGAGCCGCGAACCGAACGACGCGAGTGAAGCGGCCGCCAGCCGCCCGCCGGAGTCGACGACGATGCTGTACCCGGGCGCGCCGTCGTACACGCGGGCCTGCGGAAGCTCCAGGTCGCCCGCCAGCGGGCGACTGCTCGCGGGCCCGCCCTGTTCCGTGGCCATGTCGCTGTCCACGAAGGCCGCGCTCCACGACTCGTTGCCGCTGCCCGAGTCGCCGAGGGCGCCGCCCCCCTGCTCCACCAGGACCGCGCGCAACCGTCCGTCGCGCGGTTCCCATCCCACCGAACCCAGCAAGTTGGCGCCGCGCCGCTCACGCGCCACGGCACGTTCCAGCGCCGGCGGATCCCAGAGCGCCGCGCCCCGCAGCGCGGCCGCACCAAGCCGGGCGGGAAGCGACTCGGGCCGAGCCACACGATCGACATCGTAGGCACGGCGTGTGTAGCCTGCGCGGGTCTTGAAGTACGAGGCATCGCGCACTTCCTGATCGGCTGGCGTCAGGAACCGCTCGGCGATGGGCGGCAGGAGCTGCCGGAGGCCCAGTGCCAGGAGGAGGACGGCACTCACCGTGGCGAAGGCCAGCCGCAGCTGCCCAAACCAGCCGGCCCACAGCAGGAGCATTGCCGCGGCCACGGTTCCAAGCGCGAGCACCAGGTTGGACGGGATGCCGACGCGGTGATCCAGGGCATTGAACGTCCCCATCGCCCCGCTCCCGTCCAGGAGGAGTCGGTATGCGTCCAGACGGTAGCTCCAGCCGAGGATCACCAGCAGCGCCGCGCCAAGCACGAAGAAGTGCCGCCGCACGTATGCCGTCACGCGCAACCGGCCCCCTTCCCACCGCAGGCTTGGCGTGAGCGCATACAGGAAGGTCACCACGAGCGTCACCGCCAGGAGCGCGATGAGCGCCCACAGGTGGAACTCGGCCTCGAGTGGAAGCCAGTAGACCCAGAAGGCGAGGTCGAACTGGAAATAGGGATCGCTTTCGCGGAAGGGCTCGCCGCGGCGCACCAGGTCGACCGACGCCCAGTCGCCATGCGGGAGGGCGAGCAGGAGTCCCAACCCCACCGAGAGCGCGACGACGATGGCCAGCAGGTACCGGCCCGGCACTTCCTCGCCGATCTCCAGGTTGCCGACACGGCGCGGCAGCACCAGCGAGACGACGGAGTGGCGGACGGCGTAGAGATTGAGGAAGACGAAGAGCGTCCCCACCACGAAGGCGGCGCCGCGCAGGAGCAGGAGGTCCACGGCGCGTGCGCGCCACAGGTCCAGCGCGCCTAACGCCTGATACCAGAGGAAGTCCACGTACCAGCCGGCGACCACGCGCCCCACGAGGAGGAGCGCGGCCACGGCGGCCACGCCGCCGACGAGCCAGCCGCGACGCGTCACGTTAGGGCGCCACGCCCTGGCTCCGGAGCCACCCTTCCATCTCGGCGCGGATCTGCGCCAGGCGTTCCGGCGTTCGGGCCTCGTAGCGCGTGACCAGGATCGGCTGCGTGTTGGAGGCGCGGATGAGTCCCCATCCATCGCCGTACAGCACCCGCACGCCATCCACGTCGATCACGTCGTGGGTGGCCGTGAAGTGACGCGCCGCGGCCTCCACGAGCGCGAACTTGCGATCGTCGCCGCAGTCGACCCGAATCTCCGGGGTCACGTGGAAGTGCGGAACATCGGAGAGCAGCTCGGCGATGGAACGCCCGCTGTCGGCCACGATGCGCAGCAGGCGCGCGGCGCCGTAGAGGGCGTCGTCATGTCCGTAGAAGCCCTCCGAGAAGAACATGTGCCCGGACATCTCGCCGGCGACCGGGGCGTGCAGCTCCTTCATCTTGTCCTTGATCAGCGAGTGGCCGGTCTTCCACATCACCGGTACGCCACCCGCCGCCGCGACCGCGTCGGGAAGTGCCTGCGAGCACTTCACGTCGAAGATGATCGGCTGCCCCTTCCCCGTGCGAGCGATGACGTCGCGCGCATAGAGGATGAGGATGTGGTCGCCCCAGATGATCCGCCCCTCGCCGTCCACCACGCCAATGCGATCGGCATCGCCGTCGAAGGCGATGCCGAGATCCGCGCCACGTGCGCGGACCGCCGCGATGAGGTCGTGCAGGTTCTCGACAACGGTGGGATCGGGATGATGATTGGGAAAGGTCCCGTCGCTCTCGCAGAAGAGATACTCCCCGTTGACGCCGAGCCTGGTGAAGAGCGACTCGGCCACCAGCGCACCCGCGCCATTGCCGGCATCGATCACCACCGACAGCGGTCGCGAGAGTCGTCCCACCCGGGCGACCACGTCGTCGATGTACCGCTCGATGAGCGCCTCGTGGCGCACGGCCCCGCTCCCGGCGGGGAAGGTGCCGCCCCGGATGTGGCGCAGCAGCCCCTGGATTCCGGCGCCGTGCAACGACTCCTTCCCCACGCACAGCTTGAAGCCGTTGTACTCGGGCGGGTTGTGCGAGCCCGTGATCTGGATGCCTCCAACCACGGGAAGATGGTGCAGCGACCAGTACAGGAGCGGCGTGGGGACGATGCCGATGTCGACGACGTCCACGCCTGACGAGGTGAGCCCCGCGACCAGCGCGTCGCGCAGCGCCGCACCGGACGGCCGGTTGTCGCGGCCCACCGCGACGGCGCCCGTCGCGCTGATCGTCGCCAGGTGCGCCGCATACGCGCGCCCGATGCCCCCCGCGGCCTCGATCGTCAGGTCGTGCCCGACGATGCCGCGAATGTCATACTGCCTGAAGATTCCCGCGTCGATCGCCATGGCGTGCTGTGGATGCCTGAAACGAGTCGGGGCCGCCTGGCGGCCCCGCTCTGGTCACTGTCCGGGGAGGGCCGCCGTTCGCGCCCCGGGCGAGTCCGCACCTGCCGGGGCGTTAGGCGCACGCAACGAGTTGGAGGCGCGCGCCAGCCGCACGATGGGATCGGGGTACACGCCGAAGGCCAGGATGAGGGCCGCCGCCCCTGCCACCACCAGGCGCGTCAGCGCCGGCATGGGGGGGATGGCCGGTGCGTCGGGCGCGCGTTGCTTCATGAACATCACCATCACGACGTACACGTAGTAACCGGCCGAGATGGTGGAGGTCAGGACGAGGATCACCGCCAGGCGCACCTGGGGCGCCGGCGCCTGGATGGCCGCCTGCAGCACGTACCACTTGGCAAAGAAGCCCATGCCGCCAAAGACGGGGAAGCCGAGCAGGGCGAGCATGAAGACCATCATGGCCACCGCGAGCCCCGGATTGGAGTGCCAGAGCCCGTGGAAGTCCTCGATGCGGTCCCCCGGTGCGCCCGAGCGTCCCACGGCGATGAGGACGGCGAACGCCCCCATCGTCGCCAGCGTGTAGGCGAAGAGGTAGAAGAGGAATGCGGTCGCCGCCTCGGGCGTCCCGGCCGTGAGCGCCACCAGGATGAATCCGGTGTGCCCGATGCTGGAGTAGGCGAGCATGCGCTTCAGGTTCTTCTGCTGCAGCGCGATGATGTTCCCCACGACCATCGTGACGGCCGCGAGCCACCAGACCGCCTTGTGCCACTCCGCGTACACCGAAGGGAAGGCCTCGAGCCAGACGCGCAGGAAGGCGGCGAAGGCGGCGGCCTTCACGCCGGCCGCCATGAAGCCCGAGATGGGAGTCGGCGCCCCCTCG
>CAZVDJ010000283.1:0-6093 GCA_964626245.1 uncultured Gemmatimonadaceae bacterium | reverse complement strand
CTGTTGGCGGTTCCCGAGAGCAGCTTGAATCCGCGGAGAACCCCGGGCAGATGGTCCATTGCCGTAGAGCCTTTAAGCCTAGTGGGGACTGATAGTTATGTCAACGAACTACAGTCGGGAGACCGGAGACGGGAGACGGGAGGGAAGCTCCGGCACCGTCCGACCTGTGAGCCCGAGTTGGCCCTGGTGGATTCGAACCACCATTCTCAGATCCAAAGTCTGATGTCCTGCCATTGGACGAAGGGCCAGTGCCGCCGCCGGAGCCATCAAAAGCCCGCCGACGCAAGCCCCGCAAGCTAGTCGCCCAACCGCACCGGCTCAACGTGGTCGGCGGTGTAGGTCTCGAGGACCTGCGTGATCGGGGGAGCAATCGCCGCGGACGATCTCCCCTCGGCGGCGGACCCCTCGGCGTCGAGCGCACGCCCTTCTCCCCCGATCGCGATGTGGAGGTGGTATCCCCCAGTCGCGGCGGTTTCATCTGGGAACGGCCCGAGCGCAAAGACGGTGGCGCCGGACCCGCTCATGAGCGACACCGGAAGCGTCGCTCGAATCTCGGAACGCCGCATCCCATCCAGCGCCTGCCGGATATCTGCACGACGAGGCAGCACGACGCGCTCGAACTCGTTGTACGCCATCAGATCGACGTCCGACCAGCGTCCGAATCGATCGATCGCGAAGCCCACCGCCCCCGCCGGAGTGGCCGGAGACTCGGCGAGCCAGCGGTAGGCGTCGGCGGTTGACACCCCCTCCGCGAAGACGAGGAGCACGCACGGGCGCTGGGGGAGCGGAGGGAGTGGCAGGAGCCGGTCTCCGCGCCCCCACGCCAGCGCCAACGGCGAGCGATCCTGCGTCAGGAACGGGACATCGGCACCCAGCGACGCTCCGACTCGCAGGAGGTCGTGCGGGGTGAGCGGGTTCGGGGCGAGCGCGTTGAGCGCCCGAAGCACTCCGCCCGCGTCGGCGCTGCCGCCGCCCAGTCCTCCTCCAACCGGGATCCGCTTCTCGATCTCGATGGCGAATCCGGTCCGCCAGCCCGTCGTCTCGAGGAAGGTCGCCGCGGCTCGCCAGGCCAGATTCGACTCGACCGGGCCAAGCCCCTTCGAGGGCATGGCGATGCCGGCGCAGTCCAGCGAGCGCTCGCCGCCGGTGAGTCGGACGCGTACCTCATCGCCGAGGGTCAGTCGGCAGAACAGCGTCTCCAGCTGGTGAAAGCCGCTCGCCTCCCGGGCCAGGACTCGAAGGAAGAGGTTGACCTTGGCCTGCGAGAGGACGCGAGCGCTGGCCATCGCGCGGTCAGGCGGCCGCCCCGGCCTTCGCCTTGGGCGCCGTTCCCGTCGGTTCCTGCCCCAGGTCGCGGAAGCGGAGCCCGAGCCGGCCGAAGTAGTACAGGCCGATGAAGGTGATGGGGAGGAACGACAGCAGGTGGAAGCCCAGCGCCCAGCTCACCGCCAGCTCGCTCGGCACCTGGTACAGCGTGAGCCCGGCCAGTGCGGCCGCCTCGAAGACGCCGAAGAAGCCCGGCGATGACGGCAGCGCGACGCCGATGGCGATGACCCCCATGAGGAAGAGCGCCGCGGAGAACGGGGCGTCGATGCCGACGGCCACGAAGCCGAGCCAGAAGGCGAGCCCGTTGCAGAGCCACATCACGAAGGCCCAGGCAAGCACGCGAACGAAGCGCTCGGGCGAACGCAGCGCCCCCAGCCCGGACATGAAGGAATCCAGCAGGTGCCGTCCCCGCTCCGCGAAACGCGGCGCCATGCGGCCCATGATGGCGTTAAAGGTCCGAAGCACCAACGACGGATAGAGCGCCATCCCGATGAGGGCAACCAGCGCACCGAGCGCGATGACGCCCGCCACCAGTGCGACGCGCTCGACGGGTTGCCCCGAAATCGTCGTTCCGGCCGGGAAGTCGGAGAGGAACATCGCCGCCACCAGCAGGACGACGACGGTCACGGCGTCGAAGATGCGGTCGACGGCGAGCGAGGCGAACGCGGTGGCAAAGCTCACGCGACGGTCCTCGCGGGTGAGCGCGTACGCACGCGCCAGCTCACCGGCGCGCGCCGGCACCACGTTGTTCACCATCATCCCGATGGCGGTGGATCGCCACAGCGCCCCGAGCGAGAGGTCGTCGGCCACCGGCTCGAGGATCACCCGCCAGCGCATGGCGCGCAGCGGGAAGATGATCGTGGCCACGACGGTCGACAGCAGGAAGAGGGGGAGACTGGACTCGCGCAGCACTCCCCACACCTCTGCCAGCGACACTTCGCGCAGCGTCCACACCAGGAAGGCAGCGCTCAGCACGAAGCCGAGCGCGCCGCGCCAGCCAATCTTCATTCCGTCTTACTCCGCCTGCGCGAGGTCGAGGAGATCGAAGATCTCCTGTATGGTCGCGTCGTCGGTGTGACCACGCGCCCGCATCGCATCGCGCACCTCGATGGCGCGCACGATGGCAGACTGGCCGCGGTACAGCAACGACTCGATGGGGACGATGTCGTCCTCATCCAGACGAGCGGGGACGCTCAGCGGTTCGTCGTCCAGCGACTGGAAGCCCGCGATCCCCTCCTGCAGCAGGTCCTGCAGCTCCCGCCCGGTGGGGGTCGCCGGTGCGCGTCGCGGGGGATGTGCGGCAGCGAACGACGGCGTTGAGATGGCCGCCGGGGCCTCCGGCTGGGGCATCGCCGCGGGGGCGATGACCGGCGAAGCGATCACCGGCGGGGGGATCGCCGGCGGCGCACTAGGCGCCGGTGCCTCCGCGGCCGCCGTTCCCACGATCGCCGCCTCCGCGATCGGCGTCGCGGCGATCGGCGTCTCCGCGATCGGCGTCACCATGAGCGGCGTGACGACCCGGGGTGTGACCACGGGGGTGGCGCGTCGCGAACGTTCGAGCACCGCGAGGCGGCGCTCGATTTCATCCATCGACTCACCGGGCGCGATGAGGAGCAGCGCGCCGCCGTCGATGGCATCGAGGAGCGCGGGCGCGAGCAGTGGCTCCTCGCGCGCCGCCTCCCCGAAGAACGACGCCACCTGGTGCACGTCGAACGAGGCCGCAACCGACTGCAGCTCCAGCAGTGCCGCGCGCAGCCCGTGCGTGGCGCGCGCCTCTCCGGCCGGGTCGCGCACGATGCGTGCATCGGCCACCAGCCGCCGCACGTGCTCGGCGCGCGCGACCATCTCGTCGCGGAAGCGCTGCACGCGGGTGACCGGCGGGGCCGCGGAGCGCTGCAGGACATGCGGTCCTTCATCGGCGTAGAACAACTCGTCGATGCGTACGACCGGCGCCGCGTCCGGCGACGGAGCGGAGTGCGCGTTCAGCGCCGCGACGGCGTGCGCAAAGCGAGCGACCTCGGGGGCCCGCGGATCGGCCGGTCGCCCTTCGCGCAGCCGCGACGAGGTCTGCCGCAGCACCTCGGACGCCGAGCGGAAGAGTTCCACCTCCACGGCGGCCAGCGGGGCGTCGGGCATGAGCGATCGGGCCGTACGGTCGACCGCGTCGGCGACGTCGGCCAACGGAGGAAAGTCGCCGATTCCCGCCACGCCGCGCATGGTTCGCGCGCGCGTCAGCGCGTCGTCCAGCGCCCGTCGGTGGCGCGGGTTTGCCACAAACGCGTCCAGCTCGGCGGCGATGGCCGACGACTGCAACGCGATGAAGACCGGGGTGGTGGCGGCGGCGTCCGGGACCGCGGCACGCGGCGTGGCCCCGGGAAGGAAGCGTTGCAGCTCCGCGAGGCGCGCCTCGGCGCGCGCCGACTCGCGCTCGCCCCAGGTGCGTACCGCCCGCACCAGGAATCGCAGGTCGTCGACCGTGTCGCGCAGGGCGCGATACAGGTCGAGCGTCCAGCGCACCTCGCCGTCGCGCAACCCGTGCGCCACCTGCTCGATCGACATCGCGATCGACTCGATGGCCGGCACCTTGGCCATGGAGGACGACCCTCGCAGCGCCCGCGCGGTGGCGATGAGCGCGTTGGCGTCAGGTGAGGTCCCGGTGCCGGCGACCAGCTGGTCGAGCGCGTCGAGGTACTCGGTCGCTTCGACGAGGTAGAACTCCAGGAGTTCCGGCGATCCGGTCATGCGCGGGAGAGGGTGATGGAGCGACCCCAAGTTAGGCGCTCGCGGGGCACGCGGGCTAGGTGGCGCCCGATGTGCGCGCGCGGTCCATCGCCGCACGCATCTCGTGCACCGCGGCCGCGATTCCCACGAAGACGCTGCGGCTCACGATGCTGTGCCCGATGTTGAGCTCCTCGATCTCGGGAATGGCGGCGACGGGCCCCACGTTGCGCACGGTGAGTCCGTGTCCCGCGTGCACGTGCATCCCCATGGCGTGCGCGAGGGTGGATGCGTTGGCCAGCGCCCCGATGTGCGCCGGATCACCGGGATGGTGCGCATAACGCCCCGTGTGCAGCTCGATCGCGTCCGCGCCGAGGTCGTGCGAGCGCGACACCATCTCCGTGTCGGCGTCGATGAAGAGCGACGACCGGATGCCCGCCGCGCGCAGCCGCGCGATGGCGCGCGCCAGCTGCTCGGGATGCCGTGAGACGTCGAGCCCACCCTCGGTGGTGACCTCCTCGCGGCGTTCGGGGACGAGCGTGACCTGGAAGGGGTGCAGGCGCTCGGCGATGGCGAGCATCTCGTCGGTGCACGCCATTTCCAGGTTGAAGACGGTGCCGATCGTTGCCGCCAGCCGCTCCACATCGTCGTCCTGGATGTGTCGCCGGTCCTCGCGCAGGTGCGCGGTGATGCCGTTGGCCCCGGCCGCCTCGCACGCGATGGCGGCGGCGACCGGATCGGGCTCGTCGGTACGCCTCGCCTGCCGAATGGTGGCGACGTGATCGATGTTGATGTAGAGCCGCTGGAACGGGAAGAACCGATCGCTCATCGGGGAACGCCTCCTGTCGCGGCGGGTACGCCGCATGGAACACCGTTGCTCGGCCACAGGTGCCGGGTTACGTTCGCTCGCACACTGGCCTGGAGACTCGCGTGTCGAAGTGGATCGTGCTGGGTGCGCTCGTGTTCGTCTCCGCGTGCGGCAGGAAGCCCGCGCCCGGTACGTCGCTCACCGGAGCGGCAGCCCCGCGACTCGCCGTCGAACAGTTCATGGCCGCGGTCAAGGCGCAGGACCTCCAGGCCATGTCGGTCGTGTGGGGAACGGCCAAGGGACCGGCGCGCGACCAGCTGGAGCGCACGGAGCTCGAGAAGCGCGAGATCATCATGCAGGGGTGCTACGACCACGACAGCTTCCGCGTGCTGGAAGAGGGGCCGGCGCCCGACGGCGAGCGTGCGGTGCGCGTTGAGGTCACGCGCGCCCGGAAGACGGCCACTCCTACCTTCCTGATGGTCAAGGGACCGTCGGACCGGTGGTACGTTCGCGATGCCGGCATCAATGCGATGCGCGAGTTCTGCAGAAGGTAGCGACGACGTCGCCGAGCCCAACGGGCGGAACCCATTCGGGCCACGCTAGATTAGTACTCCGACAACTCGACCAGCACCCCGGCGGTCGACGAGGGATGCAGGAAGGCGATGCGCTTTCCCTCGGCGCCGATGCGGGGGCGCTCATCGATGAGGCGAAGGCCGGCGTCGCGGCAGCGCGCGAGCGTTCCGTCGAGGTCATCCACCGCGAAGCAGATGTGGTGAATGCCCGGTCCCCGCTTCTCGACGAACTTCCCGATGGGTGATTCGGGGGACTGCGCTTCGAGCAGTTCCACGAGCGACTCGCCGGCGACCAGGCCCGCGATGCGGGCCCCGTCGGCATCGTCCAGCGGCGTCTCGGGCATCCCGAGCACGTCGCGGTAGAACGCGAGGAACGCGGCGAGGTCGCGGACCGCGACGCCGATGTGGGCGATGCGCGTGCGGCGGGGGGCGCGGTCAGGTTGCGAAGGGAGTGACATCGGGATCGGCGTTCCGGTACGCTTCGGGGCGCGGGCAAATTAATCTCGGGGTCGGTGGGGGGGACCCCACGTGCACCCCTCTGACGGAGGATGGCAACGCATGTCGAACACGATGGCGGTGACGGACGCGAACTTCGCGACGGAGATCGAACAAGCGAGCGGGCTCGCGGTCGTCGACTTCTGGGCCGAATGGTGCGGTCCGTGCCGCATG
>CAZVDJ010000282.1:0-6109 GCA_964626245.1 uncultured Gemmatimonadaceae bacterium | reverse complement strand
CGGCCGACGGATCGATCACGGTGAACTCGATCAACAACGTGTCGTACACCGTCTCGGCCACCGACCCGCTGGCGATCGAGAGCGTGGGACTCGGGGCGCGCTTCGACCTCACGCACTCGCTCTTCCCGGGGGGAAAGCTCTTCGCCTGGCTCGACTGGCTGCCGCTGGGCGGCGACCTGTCCACGGGGCTCAGCACCTCGGTGTCACAGACATTCACGGGAGAGGCCATCACCCACGGCGCCTTCTTCACCAACAGCACCGGCATTGCCAGCGCCCCCTTCTATCCGGTGCTTGGCGGCACGGTGCAGTCGCGCGACTGGGCGTGGAACTACTCCTTGCTGCGCCACATCGGCGTGGCCAATGCGTTCCCCACCCCGACCATCCCCGCGGGCGTCACCTACCACTTCTCGTTAGGTGGTTCGTCGGTGTGCCGCGACTTCACCTGTCCCGTGGGGCAGAGCAACCTGCTCGACTGGTACATGGACGTGCGCTCTCCCACCAGCACGCCCCCGGTCACCAAGGCCGCCTTCCAGCTCATTCCCATTGCCGGAGGCGCGGTGTACCACGTGGGCACCGATGACACGCCCGTCACCACGCAGGTGGGGAGTCTCTACAACCATCGGTACACCGTGCAGTGGGACGCGCACCGGGCCTGCATCCCTCCCGGCACCTTCCTCGCCAAGGTGATGGTGGTCGCGCTCGTCTATCACCTGGCGTTCTTCAACGGCACCTTCCTGAACCTCAACGTGACGGGGAGCAACACGCCGTGCACCAAGGCGGCGCGCTCGCTGAACTTCAGCTACCCGCCGCCGGCACCACCGGCACTCCAGGCGCCCGCGCGCGTCATTGCGCCCCCTGCGACGCGATCCACCCCTCCACGCGCGCGCCCAGCACGGTGAGCGGGAGCATCCCGCTCCCCAGCACCAGCGCGTGGAATGCCCGCGCGTCGAAGCGGTTGCCTAACGCCGCTTCGGCGCGCCGGCGCATGCGCTCGAACTCCAGGCTCCCCATCTTGTACGCCAGCGCCTGTCCCGGCAGGTCGGTGCTGTAGCGCAGCGTCTCCGTCCCGATCTGCGTCCCGGATTCCAGCACGTGCTCGCGCAGGAAGGCCATGGCCCGCTCGCGCGACCATCCCAGGGCGTTCATCCCCGTGTCCACCACCAGCCGGCACGAGATGAACATGTCCATCGCCAGGCGTCCGTAGCGATCGTACGGATCGGCATAGAGGCCGAGTTCTCCCGCCACGATGGAGGCGTAGTCGCCCCACCCTTCGCCGTAGGCCGTGTAGTAGCGCTGCCGCCGGTAGTCGGGAAGCGCCGTGTTCTCGCGCGCCAGGTTCACCTGGAAGTGATGCCCTGGCCACAGTTCGTGGGCGATGAGCGGTGCGGCCGTGAGCAGCGACCGCTGCTCCAGTTGCGTCCCGTTGAAGTAGTAGTGCCCCACGCTGTCGGCGGTCGTGGGCACCTGGTAGTACCCGAACGTCATCGCGGGCTCGAGCGCCGGCGGCAGGCGGCGCACGTCGCCCCTGGCCCTCGGCCGTGTTGCAAAGGCGCGGTCCAGCAACGGGTCGAGGCGCGCGGCGTACGACATCAGGCGTTCGCCGAATTCCTCCGGCGTGCGGGCAAAGAAGCGAGGGTTCGCCGCCAGCTGCGCGTGGAACGCCGCCTTGCTGCCCGTGAAGCCCAGCTCGGCGCGGATGGCCGCCATCTCGCGCTCGATGCGTTGCACCTGCGCGAGTCCCGTCCGGTGCACCGCCTCCGGCGTCGTCTCCAGCGTGGTGTGGAGGCGCACCAGCCACCGATAGTAGGCGTCGCCGCCCGGGTACTGCGCGAGCCCCGCGCGATCCGGCGCCTGGTCGGCGTAGGGCCCGGTGAGCAGCGCCAGCAGTCGCTCGACCGCTGGCACGATGGCATCGTTGACCACCTCCCCGGCCGCCCTGGCCATCGCCGCCCGGGTGGGCGCATCCAGCGACGCCAGGCGCCCGTCGGCCACCGCGAACGGGTTGGTGGCACCACGCACGGCGTAGCTGCGCAGGAGCGCGATGCTCGCCGGCAACGCCGGCTTGGCGAGCCTGATGTCGCGCTCCGCGCGCTGCTCCACTCCCGCGCGAATGGAATCGACGAGGATGGCGACGCCGCGCAGGAGCGTGAGGTAGCGTGCGGTGTCCGACGGCGACCCGATGGTCAGCGTGCCAAGGGCGCGGGCAATGCCCCCCAGCGGCGAGGCGTACGGGGTGATCGTCGAGAAGTCCACCCACCAGTGCAGCGCCCTCGCCTGCTCCAGCCGCGCCTCCCACTGCAGCAGCTGCAAGGTCAGGCGCTCCTCCTCGCTCAGCGAGGCGGTGGGAATGGCGCCCGCACGCGAACCCACCGAGCGCCACAACGCGGCGTCGGCCCTCCACGCGGCGCGCGACACTTCGGGCAGTCGCGGCACCCCCGCGCCTCCGGAGATCTGCCGGTCGAACGACGTGGTGCGAAGCCGCTGCTCCACGTCCGCCAGCAACGCCGATACACGCTGCGACGGCGTGGGTGTGGTCCGGGCCTGGGTCTGCGCCCTGACCTGCGCCGGCAGCGCAAGGGCGAACCATGCGCTGCAGACGATGGCCAGCGGAGTCACGGGGAGGCGGAGCATCCGGTACCGGGCGTGTGCGACAGAACGTTCAATGGGCATGCGGCAGGTCGCGGGACGCGCAACGCTGCGCCGCATGCGTGACCGGCGCAAGCCGCGCCGCTGGAGGCCCACCACGCCGCGACCTCCAACCTTCCGCCACCGGCGCTCAGGCTCGACTATGTAGCGTGCCCCGCCGCCCCCTGCACACGTCGCCGCACCTCTTCCCCGCGCTGATGGGGGCCTTCGGCGTCGCCATGGGCTTCGCCGCCTTCATCCTCATTCGCGAGGAAGGCAAGACACCCGCCGTCTTCCTCACCGGATTGCTCGCCGCCGCCCTCACCAGCTACGTCATCGAGGCGGTGCGCGAACGCGCCGAGGGCGCGCAACACGGGCAGCGCCCGGAGCCGGGGCGCGTCCTCGGCCTGCTCGTCCTGCTCGGCATCTTCGAGATCTTCGTCTCCGGCGTCGAGAAGTCGGTGGCGCTGGTCTCCGCCGGCGAGGCGGCGGCGTTCCTCGACCAGGTCTTCGTCAACGGCATCACGCGCGAGATCGGCGCGGTGGTGCAGCTCCTTCTCTTCGCGGGGCTCTGGGTCGTGCTGGGCGGTGCCGCGGCGTGGAGCGTGATGTCCGAGGCACCGGCCTCGCTCCTGCGACGGGTCGGGCTCGGACTGGCCACGGTTGCGGGCATCGCGCTCGTGTACGTGCTGGCCACCCGCCTGGCAGTCACCATCTGGGTCCTCCTCACCCGGCCGCAGGAGTACCAGCCCGCCTTCAGCACGCTGCTCGATCCGACGCCCAGCGGCGCCGGAGAGGTGATGATGCAGCTGCCGATCATGCTGGCGGCAGCGCTCGAGCAGCTGGCCGGGAGCGGACGGTGGGGGGGGCTCTTGCTGCTGGCGGCTGCCGCGGTGCTCGTCGCCCTTGCGCGCCCGGTCCTGGCCGGCGCCGACCGGGGGATGGGGCACCGCATCCTCGCCATCACCCTCCTTGGTGCACTGGTCCTCCTGGCCCTTGGCCCCTTTGCCACCAGCGGCGAACAGCTGGGCCGCCTGGTGCGCATCGTTGGCGCCAGCACCCTCATCTGGCTCGTGCCGCTGACGGTGCTCTCCGTGGCGCGCCCGCAACTCGGGCGATCGGCGCGCTCGCCGCGCCTCTGGGGCGTCGTCTCGTTCGTGGTTGCGCTGCTCCTCCTCGCGCTCACCTGGGACCGGCTCTCCGAACCGCCGGTTCCGTTGTATGTCGCCACGCTGGTCCTCGCGCTGGTCGTCACCAGCTGGCTTTTCCTGCGCGGCGCCGATGTCGTCCGCTTCTGGCCGTTGGTCGCCCTCACCCTGGCCATCGCCGCGTTCGAGGGGAGCAGCCTGCTGCAGCGGCTCACCTTCCTCACCACCTTCAAGGAGGCCGCGCTCCTGCAGGCCGCTCCCCTGCGCGGTGGCGACGAGCGCCGAGCCGCGCGCGGCTACGACGCCGTGGACGAGTGGCGCAAGGACTCCCTCGTCAGCGACGGTACCGTCTCGCTCCTGCGTGCGGTGCGCGCCGTGGCCTCGGATCCTTCGTCGACCGCGCTCGATCGCGTGGAGGGTCCCGCGGTACGGGCGCTCGACTCCGCCTTCGCGTCGGCGGTGGGCGCGCTGTGCCAGCCGTCCGGAACGGCGGTGCTGGATGCCATTCACGCCGAGGTGCAGGAGAGCTGCGCGCAGGTACGGGAGTTCACCGCATCCGCGCGGCGGGACACGGCGGCAGCCGCTCGTTGGTCGGTCGTGTGGGACACGCTCTGGCGGCGTGTCCGCAACTCGCCGTCGAGTGCCGCCATCGACCTGGCGCTGCAGCAGGGCGGCGAGGCGCTGCAGTTCGAGTGGTACCGCCTGCAGTGGGAGGACCCCTCGGCGCTCGACATGCGCGAAGCGGTGGCTCGCGCGCGACGCCGCCTCCCGGCCGAGCTGCACGGCGCGGACCCGGCGACCCTGGTCGAGCGCGCCCTGCGCGACCCCGCGCTGGCGGACACCAGCAGGGGGTGGGCGCTGCTGCATGCCTTTGCGGTGAGTCCTCCGCCAGGCGATGTCGTGCGCGGCTGGACGCAGTCGCTCCAATCGCTCCCGCGCGCCGCCGACGGACGGGTTGCCGGCGTCCCCATCTCGATGACCATCACGTGGGGGATCGAACGTCACCGGCGCCTGGCGGACCTGTTCGAGGCGCGCCACCAGGAGAGCATCCCGGCGCCGGCGCCCTCCCCGATGCTCCGGCTCGGCACCCCGAGCCGCGCGCGCCAGCAGGTACACACCCTCATCGCGCTGCGCTTTGCCGTCGGCCAGCTGCAATCGCTGCGCGGCCGGCTGTCGGCCGACACCGCCTACGCGGCCGACACCGGTGCCATGGTGGCGCTCGAGCTCTCCCTGGGGGCGTCGTTCGCATTCTGGGCCACGGCCGGGTTGCTGGCGGGGCTGGCGGCCGCGGGGGGCGCGAACGGTGCGTCGCGCGCGTCGCCCGAAACGAGTGGCGGGGCGGAGGAAAGGCCCCCCGCCCCGCCAGCGACAACGCCCTAGCGCGACCCGCCCGCCGGCGGATCCGGCACCTTCCGGAACTCGGCGATCCCCGCCATGTCCAGCTGCACCAGTTCCACCCGCCCGTTGCCCCCGATGCGGAACGTCACCGGCACCGGCGGCAGCACCGGGGTGTCGAAGCGCACGCGGAACGAGTCGAAGTGATAGTGCTCCAGCGTGCCGCGCCAGTTGGGGCCAAACGTCAGTTGCAGCGCGCCGCCATCCTCCTTCACCACCAGGTCGCCATACAGCGAGTCGCTGTACGTCCCCGCGTACCCCGACAGCGGGAGCGACGGCCTGGTATTCGCCACCCGCTGCCCCTCGGCCCGCGCCTGCGCCGCGCGCGCCCGCGCGCGCGCCGCCTCCAGCCGCTGCACCCCCTCGGCGCTCCAGTCCTTCGGCGGCGCCTTGAGTTGCAGGTCGAAGATCCTGAGCATGATCGGCGTGGGCAGCCCCGTGCCGTTCATGTTCGTCAGCAGGACGACGCCGAACTTCTCCTCGGGCATCATCCCCACCAGCGCGGTGAAGCCATCCACGTTCCCGCCGTGGTGCACCAGGATCCGCCCGCGATGGTCCTGCAGGAACCACCCCAGCCCGTAGGCCTGCAGGTGCGTGAACGGGTTGTTGGCGCGCGCGGACGAGTCCACGCGGATGACCGTGTGCGCCTGGTGCATCTCGTCCACCATGCGCGGTGAGATGAGCTGCTTGCCGCCGTAGGCACCGCGCCCCAGCTGCAGGCGCACCCACTGCGCCATCTCCACCACGTTGGCGTTGATCGAGCCCGCCGCTCCGGCATTGTCGATGTTGCGCCAGGGGACGCTGCGCACCGTGTCGTTCACCTCGGCGTGCGGCGACGCCAGGTCCGGCATCGCGTCGAGCCCGCGGATCGTGGTCGACGCCGTTGTCTTGCCGAGCGGGGCAAATATGCGCTCGCGCACGAAGTCGTCCCACGACGTGCC
>CAZVDJ010000281.1:0-6126 GCA_964626245.1 uncultured Gemmatimonadaceae bacterium | reverse complement strand
GGGGCGACCCTCGGGGCGACCCTCGGGGCGCGCAGCGGCATCGGAAGGACGCGTCTCTCCCCCCGCCGGGCGCCTGGTCGCCGGGACGGTCCCAGCCGCGGGCGTCGTCTCGGAAAGGCGCGGCACATCGTGCAGTACCACCGGCTGCGCGGCCTGCGCGCGCAGCCGCAGGTTGAGCATCTCCACCAGGAACGCGAAGGCCATCGCGAAGTACGTGTACCCCTTCGGGATGTGCACACCGGTCCCCTCGGCCACGAGGTTCGTCCCGATCAGGACCAGGAAGGCCAGGGCCAGCAGCTTCACGGTGGGGTGCCGATCGACAAACTCCGCAATGGGTGTGGCCGCCAGCAGCATCACGGCGAGCGCAATGACGTTCGCCGCGATCATCACCGGGATGTGCGACACCATCCCGACGGCGGTGATGACCGAGTCGAGCGAGAAGACGATGTCGACCACCATGATCTGCGACACGACCGCGACGAGCGAGACGCCAGCGCCTCCCGCCGCGGTGGCGTGCTCCTCGCCCTCCAGCTTGTCATGGATCTCGTACGTCGCCTTCCCGATCAGGAAGAGCCCGCCCAGGAGGAGGATGATCGAGCGACCGCTGAAGCCGACGCCCGCGATGGTGAAGAGCGGCGTGGTGAGGCGAACGATCCAGGCGATGGAGAGGAGGAGGAGGAGGCGCGAGACGAAGGCCCCCATGAGCCCGAGCCGGCGGGCGCGCGCCTGCGCCTCGCGCGGCAGCCGCGAGGAGAGGATCGAGATGAAGATGATGTTGTCGATGCCAAGGACGACCTCGAGCACCGTCAGCGTCAACAAGCCGATCCAGGCTTGCGGGTCGGCAATCCATTCCATCCGCGAATCCCCAGGGCGAAGTGAGCCGGGGGCGCGCGGGACTGGCGCCCCCGGACTGGCCGGAAGATAGCGGCCGGCGGAAGTGCGCCCCCGCCGTGCCCGCTGCGCTATGGCGTCAGGTCTGGCTGGTACGTGTTGATGAACTCCAGGAAGCGCGAGACCTCCAGCACGTCGCGCCCGACGAAGCGCACGGTGTGCGCGTCCACCCGGGTGACGATGGGGAGGTAGGCCAGGATCTCCGCCGCGCGATAGTGCTTGAACGAGATCTCGGCGGTCACGGCGCCGCGCAACGCGTAGGGCGACACGCGCGCGCGCTGCTCGATCCCCGCCTTCACGCGGGCACGGATCAGCGCCTGTCCAGCTTTGGGGGTCATCGTGGCTGCCGAGTGGAACGAGATCGCCCGCTTCACGGCCGCGCCCACCATGCCGCTCGCGAATGCCTGTACTTCCGCCACCGCGGCATCGTCTCCCGAGACCATGACGACGGGGACGCCGAAGTGGCCGGCGATGGCGGCGTTGATCCCGCCTTCCGGAACCTGCCGCCCGTTGAGCGTGACGCCGGTGAGCGTCGCGCTCGACATGGTGTGGGCACGCACGCCGCGCACGTTGGAGGTTCCGGTGTGATAGCCGATGAAGACGGCCGCCGCGAAGGTGGAATCGATCCCCTCCATCATCATCAGCGGACGCGGCCACGAGCGGATGATCGTGACGTCGTCCGGGAACTGGTCGATGAGGAGGTTCTGGCCGTTGCCGTGTGAGTCGGAGACCACGATCTCGGTGGCGCCGGCGTCGCGCGCGCCCTGGATGGCCGCCAACGCCTCGCCGGTCATGAACTCGCGCGCACGCTGGTACTCGAAGCCGCCGGGCCCCAACTGTTCGCTGCTGACGACACCGGTGATCCCTTCCATGTCCACCGAGATGTAGACCTTGAGCGGGCGCTGGGCGGCCGCCGGCGTCCAGGCACCGGTGATGGCGGCAAGAAGGGCGGCGCGGGCGAGCGATCGACGAAGCATGCGAGTCTCCGGTTGGCAGGGCGGCGGCCGGCAAGCGTGGCGACGGGGCGAGCGTACGAGCGGGGCGTCACGAGCCGTGGTGCAGGCCCAAGGCTGCAACGGTGCGTCCGGATGCACAACCGGCGGCGCAAGCTCCCCATACGGGTCGCCCCCCGGCCCTTGGCGCCTCCCCCGCCGTCGCTAGCTTGCGGCGCACGATGGCCTGCGGGCGTCCGCCGGGTGCCCGCCTCCCTCCCTCGCCGCGCCGACATGACCGCACAGGACCTTCGCTATCCCATCGGTCGCTACACCGCGCCCGATCGTCTTGACGCCGAGTGGCGCGCAGCCCGCATCGCCGAGATGGCCGCGCTCCCTGCCGAGATGCGCGCCGCCGTACACGGCCTGGATGACGCACAGCTCGACACGCCCTATCGCCCCGAGGGGTGGACCGTGCGGCAGGTGGTGCACCACGTGCCGGACTCGCACATGAACATGTACCTGCGCTTCAAGTGGGCGCTCACCGAGCAGACCCCCACCATCAAGCCGTACGACGAGGGGGCGTGGGCCGAGCTGCCGGACACGCGCCTGACGCCGATCGCCACGTCGCTGACACTGCTCGAGGCGGTGCACGACCGGTGCGTGCGACTGCTGCGCGCGATGAGCGAGCAGGACTTCGACCGGCGCTACGTGCACCCGGAGAGCGGCGAACACACCTTGAGCCACATGGTGGGTTCGTACGCCTGGCACGGTCGCCACCACGTGGCGCACGTGACGTCGCTGCGCGACCGCATGGGATGGAGATGACGACGATGCTTCCCACCAAGCTCCTCGCCGCGGCGCTCGGCGCTGCCCTCCTCGTGGCACCGTCGCCCGTTGCGCACTCGACGAACGCGGCGGACACCGTCGTGCTGGTCGTTCGGCACGCGGAGAAGTCCGCGCCGTCCGGCGACGTTCCGCTTTCCGACGTTGGGCAGGCGCGTGCGCGTGCCCTGATTCCCATCGGGCAGGCGGCCGGCGTCACGGCGGTCATCACCACGCAGTTCCAGCGCACGCGCCAAACCGGCGCCCCCCTGGCGGAGGCCGCCGGGATCACCGCCGAAGTCGCCGGCGTGCAGGGAACGGTCCCCGAGCACGCGGCAGCGATCGCGGCGCTCATCAAGCAGCGCCACGCGGGGAAGTCGGTCCTGGTGGTCGGTCACAGCAACACGGTGCCGGCCATCGTGCACGCGCTGGGCGGTCCCAGGCTGCCCGACATCTGCGACGAGATCTACGACGACCTGTTCACGGTGATCGTTGCAGGCGACGGATCGGCGCGCGTGGTGCACGCGCGATACGGCACGCCGACGCCCGCCGGCCCATCGTGCAACGCGATGGCGAAGTAGGTCACGCGGGACAGCGCTGCGCCGGGGGAGGCGTCGCACCACGCGGCGCCCCCCGTTGCACCGGCCGCCAGGCGACTGCGGACGCCGATCAGTGACGGTGCGCGCTGTCGGCCGGCGTCGCCGACAGCGTGTCAGGCCCGATCGGCGGAATGGGCTTCATCGTGCGCTCGATCGACTCCGCCACCCCGCGCGGCATGTCCGACAGGTGCTCGTTGGTGATCACCCAGCGGCCATCGCGCCGCTGCCAGACGGCGGTCCATACGCCGCCGATGACGTGCGGCGTTCCGCGGTCGGTCCAGTGCGGCACGGAGTATCTCGCGGTCATCACCGCTCCGTCTCGGCTGAGAACATCGACCAGGATCTCGTCCCAGGTCCACGTGGGGTTCACCATGAACTGTCCCACGCCATCCCAGAAGGCATCGACGGCCTGACCCAGCGAGTCGCGCGACGTGCTCACCCGTCCGGCTGTCGCTGAGACGACGCGGCCTGCCGCAGGGTAGACCGAGAGCATCCGCTGGGGGACGCTGTCCTTCGACAAGTCGTAGGCCTCGTGAACGAGCGCCCGAATCGAATCGGCGATGGCAGCGGCCTCGGCAGCTGGAAGCGGGCGGCTGGTGCTGGACGAACAGGCCGCGCTGCCGACAGCGACGGACAAGGCGAGGATGGCGAGGGGCCGGCGAGGAGAGGACCGCATCGGCATGGCGAAACCGGGCTGGAGGTCAGGGAGGGGATACCCTCCAGTGTCTGAGAGGTGCACGCCGCGCGCCCGCGTGTCCGGCTCACGCGGTTCCGGCAACTGCGCCGTCGTCCGTGTCTCCCGAGGAGGACGGCAATCTGTCAGCGGGAGGGGACATCCGGTGGTACATTGTCCTTCGGCTTCTCCCTGCGACGCCCCCTCGCGCGAGTGGCCCGCTCCGTGCGATGTCCTGGGGGGGTGGGGAACGAGCGCACTGTCCTTGGGCCTCGTCTCTCACGTGGCGCGACGTGCGTCGCGCGCCTGTTCGGCTCCACGTCTGCCCTGCTGGGGGTGAAGATGCGAACCATCCTGTCGCGTTCGTCAATCCATCGCTCGGTTGCCCCGGTCGCCCTCGTCCCCTTTGCCCTGCTGCTCGTTGGGTGCGGGAGCGGCAATGGCTCGCAGGCGCTGTCCGAAGACCTGAAGAAGGACCTGGCGGCGACGGCGGCGGCGCCGATCGAGCTGGCCAACGCGGGCGGTGCCTACCAGCCCATGCGCTTCGTGTCGGAGATCGAGCAGTCGAACGGGGCCGCACCAGTGCAGCGGACGCGCGCTCCACGCCGCGTCGCGGCGCGGCGAGCCAACGTCGAGCAGCCCGAGCAGACGCAATCGCCTGCTCCGGAACCGCAGCAGGAGGTGCAAGTCGCGGAGGTGCCCGCCGAGGTGCAGCAGGCGCCGGCTCCCGAGCCCGACGTGCCGCGCGTCCCCACCGTTGCTCCGCGCCCTTCGGCGCTCCCGGTCGACGTCCCGGCGGCGCCGGCGAGTGGCGGCTACGGGCGAGACGGCCACGGTGGATCGGGCGGCATCGGTACGGGGCGGGGCGACGGCGTTGGCATCGGCGACGTGATCGGCGTGGTGATTCGCGGTGGCGGTGTTGGCCCTGACCATTGCCCGCCGCGGCGTCGCGGGCGCCCCCGCTTCCCGATCCTGCCGTAGTGAGCGGCAGCGGTACCCGGCGCGGTTGGCGCGGGCGAAGGGTCGGCGGACGGGCGGCGAGGCGCAGGCATGCAGGTGCAGGGGCGAGAGAGCGTTAGGCTCCCTCGCCCCTCTCGTTTTTCGGCGGGATGCTCACTGGCGTGGGGTGGGGCGCTCCGCCATACTCCGCCTCGCTGTCACGCGGTCCTGCATGCAGCTGTTCACTCCTCCCGCCCGTCGCCCGTGCTCACGAAGGACTTTCCCGATCACCACGATGCGGAGCTCGTGCTCAGGCTCTACGAGCTGCGCCGCGAAGCCACCATGCGCGACTCGCGCGCCCGCCTGAACGCCGAGTTCTGGCCCAAGTCGTTCGACGACGTGCTGGCCATCACCCGGATGGACCATCCGCTCAACGCGGCGTTTCGCCAATGCGCGTCGTACTGGGAAATGACGTATGCCATGGCGCGGCATGGCGTGGTGCACGGCGACTTCCTGATGGAGAGCAACGGCGAAGGGCTGCTCCTGTACGCGCGCATCGAGCCGTACCTGGCCGAGTACCGCGCGCAGGTGAGTCCACTGGGCTTTCGCAACGCGGAGTGGGTGGCGACGCAGACGGAGATGGGGCGCCTCATCGCCGAGCGCTTCCGCAAGCGCGTCCAGGCTGCGAAGCAGGGGTGAGCATGGCACGCAAGGTGGTGGCCGACCCCCAGCCGTTCGTGGTGCGCCGTTCGCGCATCCAGGGGCGTGGGTGCTTTGCGGTGCGGGAGATCCGGAAGGGAGAGCGTGTGGCCGAGTACGAAGGCGAGCGCATCACGTGGAAGGAGGCGGACCGCCGCTACGATGACGAGGGCATGCGCCGTCATCACACCTTCCTGTTCGCGGTCACCTCGCGCACGGTGATCGATGGCGCGGTGCACGGGAGCGATGCGCGCTTCATCAACCACTCGTGCGATCCCAACTGCGAGGCGGTGGACGACCGGGGGCGCATCTTCATCGAGGCGGTGCGCAACATTGCGGCTGGCGAGGAGCTCTTCTACGACTACGCCTACGCGCGCGACGAGAGCACCACCGAGGAAGACGAGCAGCTCTACCGCTGCCTGTGCGGTTCGCCGAACTGCCGAGGGACGATCCTGGAGCCCCCGCCCAGGCGCCGGAAGCTCCCCAAGACGCATCACGCCGCCGCGCGGCACCCCCACGAACATCGCCCGGCACACACCAAGCGGCCGGCCAGGAGCAAGCGGCCATC
>CAZVDJ010000280.1:0-6146 GCA_964626245.1 uncultured Gemmatimonadaceae bacterium | reverse complement strand
TGCGAGAGCTGGGCGATGGTCACGTCCCGCTTCTTGAGGTCCACCAGCGCCTTGGCCGCTGGGAGCGCCACCTTCTCCAGGTGCGCCAGCTCGGCGGCGCGCTTGGCGACGGCGTCAGCCAGCGACGACATGGTCGTGACGCCGGCATAGAGGAAGGCCCCGAACGGTCCCGCCACGCCGGCCGCGCCGCCGAGTGCGGACGTGGCGCCGCCTAACGCGTTGGAGGCAGTGCCCACCTTGAAGCCCAGCTTGAGCAGGTCGCCCGTCGAGACGCCCCCGGCGGTGGCCGCGCCGGCGGCACCGTCACCTGCAAAGGCCACTTCGGCGAGCTTGCCCACCGAGTCCTTCATGCCGCCGGCAAAGTCCTTCCACTGCTCGAAGAACTCGTCCTTCTTGGCAATCTCGGCCTTCTTGGCGGCGATCTGGGCGTTGATGGCATCCACCTGCTTCTGCGCCTCGCCCACGTGGAACTCGGCGACCTTCTGTTGCTCCTGGGCAATGCCCACCGCGGCCGTCGCCTTGGTCACCATGGTGCGCGCCTGCATCTCGGCCACGGTGATCTGGTCGACCTTTTCCATGTAACCCAGGAAGTCGGACTGCGCGCCGCGCGCGCCGGCGGCGAAGCGATCGGCGGCCTCCATGAGCACGCGGAAGCGCACGGGTGGGACGTGTGTGGGGGCGATGCCGTAGAAGTTCAGCCCCGCGTTGATCTGGAGGAAGCCGAGCTGCGCGCGGCTCACCTGTCCCACGATGGCCGGGTTGCGCTTGGACTTTGCCCATGGGAGGAGCGGGAACAGCACGCCGCGCCGATCCCAATGCGGGTTCAGCTCAGGGTCCTCGCCATGCAGGTAGAGCACCGCCTTGTAGAGCTCCCGCGCGCGCATGATAGCGTCGGGTTGGTTGGAGCGGTACAGGACGTCTGCCCACTCGAGGGCGACGTTTCCCAGCTTGAGCTTGTAGTAGCCCAGCTCCGCGCGGTTGGTGGGGACGCTCGTGGGCGGGATGGTGGGAAAGAGGTGGGGATTGTCCCACGCCGGGTATTGCGTGCGCGGCGAGTCGCTGGCGTAGGGAAGCGGGCCGCCGGTGTAGTGATTGAAGCGCCCGTCGGTGTGGCCGACGAACGGCTCCGTGGTCGTGCTGCCGGCGAAGATGTTGAAGCCGGCGGGACCGGTGAACCACCAGTACTCCTGCCGGTAGACGTGCGAGCTGCCGACCAGTTCGCGCAGTGCCTCGGCGTACTTGCCCTGCGAGAGCAGCACCTCTGACAAACACGCGGGAACGACTCGGAAGTAGAGGTGGTCGAGCAGGTAAGCGATGGTGCCGCGGTAGCCCGGGCCGGGAAAGAGGTCGGGGCGGTCTCCCCACCAGCGCGCGTTGATCTCCGTCGGGGCGCCGGTGCCATCGCGCAGGAAGTCGCTACTGGCCTGCGGAACGCGCCAGCCCAGGTAGAGGTGGTAGCGCGCCTCGTACTGGCGCAGCTTGTCCATCGTGCTGACGTCGGCCTTCTTCTGCTCGTTGGCGACGGCCAGTGGCGCGTAGTCCCAGCGGGGGTAGCGCTTGGCCGTGTAGTCCCAGTCGCTGGCCAGGTGGGTGCGCATCTGCCGCGCCCACTCCTTGGCCAGGGCGTACTTCTGCTCGGCCCCCACGTAGTTGAGGGTGCGGGCCTCGGTGTGCGCCGCGCCCAACAGGTCCTGGAGCTCCAGGAGGTTGCGCGCCCACTGCCACTTGGCGCCGGCGAGATTGGAGCCGTTGGGGACGAACTTGGACTTGTCCGTGGCGGTGAGGAAATCGGCCACGGCGATGGAGCGCGCGAAGACGGCGTCGCGCGCCTTCTCGGAGGGGCGGTCGTCGGTGGCGAAGAAGAAGGTGGCGCGCGGGTCGTAATGGTTCTCCGGGAAGAACGGCTCGTCGCGCGCGAGCCACTCCTCGTACTCCAGGAAGAACGGCCCTGCCGCCTCGCGCGGGAAGCGCGTGATCAACCGTTCGTCGGTTCCGGCGTCGCGGTCCGGCTTGACCGCGTAGGCATCGTCGTCGCTCTGGTAGCTGTCGGTGAAGAAGCGCTGCAGCGTCTCGATGTTCTGCTGCACCGGGTTGGAGAGCTCGAAGTCGGTGCGATGCAGGTTGAGGCGGTAGCGGTTCTCGATTTCCTGCGCCGAGTAGCCGGTGAGGGAGATGAGATAGTCCAGGTAGTCGCGGTCGCCCTGCGTTCCTTGCGGCTGGATGGTGGCGGGGACGATGCCGAAGCCGTAGCCCGTGCCGCCTGGGGCCACGAGGATGGCCTGCAGTACGCGCACGAGGATGCGGTTGGCCGGCTGCTGGGTGAGGTCGCCGGTGGCGAAGTCCTGGTGGAAGCGGCTGTTCAGCCGCTGGATCATCGTGCCGCGCGTGGCGAGTTGCTGGTCGGGGGCGCCGAGCACCTGGCGGAAGCGCTGGTTGTCGATCCAGCGATTGCGCAGGTAGTCGCGGTAGCCGATGGTGGGCGAGGGGGCACCGCCCACGATCCCGGGAAAGAGGCCGGGCTGCTCGATGTACTGGTTGACGCCGCTGAGGTAGTCGCCGCGCTTGAATCGCTCGACGGCCACGGGGATGTCGAGTTCATCCCAGCCACCGGCGGTTCGGAAGCCGGTCACGGTCTTGTCGAGCGTCTCGAGCAGGTCGGGGCGCTGCGCCTGGCGGAGCCGCTCCTGCAGCGCCTGCAGTGCGTCGTCGTCGTCGAGGAATGCGACGCTGAGGGTGATGCCGGACTGGGCGAAGCGCTGCTCCGGATCGAGGAGTGCCTGCTCCAGCGCGCCCAGCGTGGCCACGCGCTGCTGCACGCCCATGGTGGCAAGGACGCCGCGGGGGGCGAGTGTGGCGAGTTCCGTGGCGATCTCGCCCAGGCGCAGCAGTTGGTGCTCCTCGAGTGTCTCGCCGAAGGCCATCCAGTGTTCGGCCTGGGGCGGATTGCTGCTGGCGGTGAGGAGGAGCAGCGTCTCGCGCGATGCGGTGAGCGGGAGGGGTTCGGTGTCGAGGAGGACGGAGCCGTCCCGGTCCGTGCAGCGCAGGGTGTAGGTGAGCGAGGCGCAGTGCGGGGCAGCGCAGAGCCAGCGAGCGAGGTGAGGGTCGGCGGGGTCGGCCTGCCCTGCCGCGATGTCGAACGTGCCGTCGGCGCCTGTGACGGCGCTCCCGATGGTGGCGCCTAACGCGCGGCCGTGCGTGCGCGCCGCGGGGGCGAGGTCATCGTGGGTGAAGGCGGTGACGGTGACGCCGGCGACGGGGCGGTCGCGGTGCGCGAGGGCGACGAGGCCGCGGATGTGTGCGACGTTGGGGGGGAGGACGGCATCGGCGGCGTCAGCACGATCGGTGAGCATGGGGCACCGTTGCACTGGAGGGGGCGCGAGGCGGGGGGCGGGGCGCGGCGCGGGAGCGACAACGGTAATGCGAGAGGTGCAAAGGCGCTGTAAGTGTATGTGGCAGAGGCTGGTAGGCGTCGGGCCGAGGTCGCTCAGGTGGCGCCGCGGTGCGTGATGTGAATTGACCCGCGCGTATGCCGTTCGTTTCGCACGAGTCCTCACGAAGCACCACTACTCCGCGTGGGCGGTGGGCAAATACTGCGTTCTAGCGGGTCAGTCAGCGCGGGCCGTCATGGAGCGCTAGGCCACGGGCCGCCCGGCAACAACAACTCACGGACCAGCACCCCAAACTCAGCCCCCTCCTTCAATCCCCACCCCCCTCGCCGGCGCCATCATCCTCCCGTCACTCGACACGGGATCGTTATGCCGCCGGCCTCTCCAAACACGCGCACCGAGCGCTACGAAACGATCGTCGTCGGCGCCGGCCAGGCGGGTCTCGCGGCCGGCTACGAGCTCCAGCGGCGCGGCGTCGACTTCCTCATCCTCGACGCCAACGCCCACATCGGCGACAGCTGGCGCAGGCGCTGGGATTCGCTGCGGCTCTTCACGCCCTCGAAGCACAGCGGTCTCCCCGGAATGCCGTTCCCGGCGGCTCCGGGACACCTCCCCGACAAGGACGAGGTTGGTGCCTACCTCGAGGCGTACGCCGCTCGCTTCGACCTCCCGGTCCGACTCGAGACCTCCGTTCGGTCGCTGAGCCGCTCGGACGGCCGCTACGAGCTGCTCGCGGGCGAGGTCCGGTACGAGGCGACGAGCGTCATCGTGGCGACGGGGCCGTACCAGGTGCCGCGCATTCCAGCGCTCGCCGGTCACCTCCCGCCCAGCATCGAGCAGCTGCACTCGAGCGAATACGTCAACCCGCACCTGATGCGTCCCCGCCCGACGCTGGTGGTGGGAGCCGGAGGTTCTGGTGCGCAGATCGCGATGGAACTGTCGAAGTCGCGGCGCGTGTGGCTGGCGGGGCGCGCCCTCTGGCAGGTCCCTCGTTCGATTCTGGGTCGCGACGTCTACGACTGGTTCTGGCCGGTGCTGTCGCGTCACACGACCGATTCACTTGCGGGGCGTCTGCTGCGCCAACAGTCGCGCCGGGGCGATGCACTGGTCGGGATGTCGAGACGCGACCTCGCCGCGTCAGGCGTGACACTCGTGGGGCGCGTCACAGGAGTCGAGCGGGACCTTCCGGCATGCGATGGCCTCACGATTCCCGCGGAAGTTGTCATCTGGGCCACGGGCTTTAGGCCGTACCTCGGCTGGATCGACCTGCCGATCCTGGACGCCGATGGGCTTCCTCGTCATCGCGACGGCGTCGTGGACGGTGAGCCGGGCCTCTACTTCCTCGGCCTGCGCTTCCAGCGCAGCTACACCTCGGCGCTGATCGGCGGCGTTGGCCGAGACGCCGCCTTGATCGCCGAGCGCATCGGGGGACCGGTGCAGTGAGTGCAGTGCCGCCGAGTGGCGCGTCGCCACGCGGCTCCGAGTAACACACGCTCAACAACCAAGAGGTGACACGTGGTAAAGCGTCTGGCTCTCATCGGTCTCCTGCTCGCAAGCGTCCAGTCACAGGCAGCGGCCCAGGATCGCGACCGCAAGTACGTCGTGGGGATTCGCTCGGCCTTGATCGTTGGATCGATGGATCTCTCGGGGCTCGATCCCGCCTTCGGCGATCTCGAAGCTGATGGCCCGACGGGGCCGCACATGTCGGGTTTCTTCTTCCTGTACAAGGTCCGGCCCAACCTGCGGATCGGCGTGGAAACGCTCGTGGCCAACTCCGACAAGAAGGCGACCACGACGATGAACTACCAGGCCGCTGGTCCGGTCGTGGAGCTCTCGTACGGCGACAGCTGGTTTGTCGCGGGGAGCCTGCACGCCGGGGGACTGGTGGTCAACGCGATGGCACGCCAGGGTGCTGCCCCAGCCGAGGGAGCCACCACCGGGTCGTTCTTCAAGGGTGACGGTGCCTTCGTCGCGCCCTCCCTCGACCTCGGCTACCGGTTCCGGCGGAGTGAGGTCAGCCTGTTCGCGAAGCGCGTGAACATATTCGGCGAGAAGGCGCGGGGCGGGATCTCGGAGTTCAGCTCCACGTTCGTCGGGCTGCGGCTGGCCGTTGGCCTTTAGCAGCTTCTCATCAACCCTTTGGCACATCGGAGACGTCCATGAAGGTGCATCACCACGGCAGCGAGTCGGCGGCCCCCTGCGCGCCGCGTGCGACCACGACGGCTGTTGACGAGTACGCGCTGGCTTTCGAGTCGGCACAGCCTGATGAGGGGAGGTCCATCGTGCGCATCGACCTCGAGGCCCGGGAGATCGACTGGGAGTTCGTGCCCGGACAGCGCACGCGGGCCTGGGCGTTCGGCGGCCAGGTGCCGGGACCGACGATCGAGGCCCAGGTGGGTGACGTGCTGGAGATCCGCCTGATCAACAATCTCCCGGAGCCCACGGTCGTGCACTGGCACGGGCTGCGCATCCCGGCGGCGATGGATGGAACGGCCAGGGTGCAGGACCCCATCGCTCCGGGCGAGACCTTCACTTATCGCTTTCGTGTGCCCGACGCGGGGACCTTCTGGTACCACTCGCACTTCAACGAGACGGTGCAGCTGGAGCGCGGTCTCTATGGTGCCCTGATCGTACGCGCCGCCGACGAGCCGGTGTTCGACGCCGATCGGACGTTCGTGCTGGACGACGTGGCACTGGACAAGGACGGTGAGATCAAGGCGCCTGGCGGGTGGATCGAATCCCACGACGGCCGCGAAGGGG
>CAZVDJ010000279.1:0-6147 GCA_964626245.1 uncultured Gemmatimonadaceae bacterium | reverse complement strand
TCTCGTCTTCTCGTCTTCTCGTCTTCTCGTCTTCTAGGAAAGCGATTCGTGCAGCAACGAATGGAAGTGGTGCACGCCGTTCTCCTTGGCCGGCGAGTAGCGCCCCCGGTCGTACACGCGGGAGCGCAGGTTGCGCTGCACGGCCTCGCAGATCGCCACGTCCTCGTCCTGGATCTCGTACGAGAAGTCGATCAGCCGTGCCCACTCGGCGTCCCCTTCGGGGGGAGGGGTGAGCGCGTACCAGTCGAATCGCACCAGCGTCGACTGGTGGTCCAGCGGCAGGACGACGTTCACCTGCATCTGTCCCTGGTAGATGTTCAGCATCCAGTTGGGATAGATCCAGTAGTAGTGCGCCTCGTCGTCGCCGGCGCGGGGGATGTACTTGCGATCCGTGGCGTGAGGCGCGACCGGACGGAGCGGCGCGTGCTGGCGGGAGTAGTAGCGGTGCGGCTCGACGGCATAGTGGTCGACGTCGAGCTCCTTGTGGAGCCCCGGGTGCACCACCGAGACGTGGTATCCCTCGAGGTAGTTGTCGACGTACACCTTCCAGTTGCACGCGATGCGCCACTCCCGCGACATGACGTAGCGCATCCGCTCGGCGTGAAAGCGCGCGCATCGCTCGGGGATGTCCTCGATGAAGTGCGAGAGCGGCGGCGCCTTGAGGTCGAGGTTGGCAAAGACGAGCGGCCCCCACGAGGCCACCTGCACCGGCAGGAGCTGGAAGTCCGCTGGCGTGAAGCCCGACGCCCCCTCCATGCCGGGGGCACGGACCAGCCGCCCGCCCAGGTCGTAGGTCCAGCCGTGATACCGGCATTGCATGGTTTGCCGGCGGCCGCACCCCGAGGCGACCGGCCCGGCCCGGTGCAGGCAGACGTTGTGAAAGCCGCGCAGCGTCTCCCCGTCCCGTACGATCACCACCCCCTCGTTCCCGATCTCGGCGGTCACGTACGCGCCGGGTTCCGCCAGCTGCTCAGCCCGGGCGACCAGCTGCCACGTTCGGCCGAAGACGCGGTCGCGCTCCAGGTCGAGGTAGACCGGATCGTTGTAGAGACGCGCCGGAATGGTCGAGGCGCGCGCGATGTCGAGGTCGAACGAGAAGGGCACGGATCGAGGGTCGTGAGGGCGTGGGGCGAGTGGACGTGAGGCGAGTGGTGGTGGAGCCGGTGAACGTGAGGCGCGAGCGGCGGCGCCGCCCCTACTTCGCGCGCGGCGCGGGAGCCGGACGCAGCCAGAGCACGGAGGCGGTCTCCTGCTCCACGCGCTGGCGCGTGTAGACCAGGGGGAAGTACTCGTCGTTGGCCCACAGCGGAAGCAGGTCGCCGTAGTGCGGACTGCGCGGGTCGGCGGACTGGCCGGGCACGTTGGTCACGACGGAGTTGTCCCAGTCGCCCACGTCGATGATCTCGCGGAAGGACGCGCCAGCGCCTTGCCGGAAGTCGCGCCCAGGGGTGGCGTTCACCGTGTTGCCGTCGCCGCCGCGGGACGCGGGCGGCAGGTCATAGCGCGCGGCGAGCGGGTGACGGAAGATGGCCACGTGAATGTCGCCGTAGCGCCAGCGCGCGCGGTCCCGGCCAAACTGCCGAGTGAGTGTCGTGACGGCGTCGTCGAGTGCGCCCACGAGCGCCGAGTCGCGCGCGGGCGACGGTGCGGCGAGCGCGCGCTCCAGCCACTCGTACTGCGTGCGCCCGGCCAGCAGCGCCGCCGCCTTCGCCTGGTCCGGGAGTTCGGCGGCCATCACGCGTCGATAGGCGGCCGGCCCCCACGCGGCAAAGAGCGTCGGTGCCACCTGGTCGCGCGACATGCGACGGTTCCACGACGCCAGGAGGCGAACGTCCTCGCGATCGGCGGCACCGAGGCGCCGTGCCGACTCCACCAGGCGCGGAATGAGGGCGTCGGCGAGCAGCGAGTAGTCGTCGTGTTGCAGCTGCTGGAAATCGGCGATGCTGAACCGGCGCGGCTGCTGCAGCACCTGCCGCACGCGATCGATGCGATACCGGGTGGCCCACTCGTACGAGAGCGGCACGGGGTAGCGGTCGGGGAGAATGTTGTGGTTCGCGGTGGCGATGAAGCCCGCACGCGGATTGAAGGCCCGCGGGAGCTGCCGCCCCTCGACGAAGCCGCGCCACTCGTGGGTCCCGTCGCCCGGAACGGGGAGGAGCCCGCTCCAGTGGCGGCGCGGCATGAGGCCGGCGGCGACCCACCCGATGTTCCCGTCCACATCCGCGTAGATCATGTTCTCGCTGGGCATCAGCCAGCGCGCCATGGCCGCCTGGAACTCCCGCCAGTTTCGGGCACGGCCCATGGACAGCGACGCGAGATACGACGCGGTTCCGGGCTCGCTGTGCACGGAGCGAATGGCAAAGCCCCGCCGACGCGCCGAGTCGATCGCGACCAGCGGGCCGTGCACGGTGAAGCGCAGCGACACGACGCGCGGCGCCGCCCCCTTCACGCGAATCGTGTCGACGATGACCCGGAGCGGGCGCCACTTGCCGTTGTGACGATAGCAGTCGAGCCCACCGGTGGGGCGCGGCGCCGCGCCGGCCCGGCGGGCACTGCCGCGCTCCGCCTCGCACGCGCCCAGCGCCTCCACGTACACGTCCTGCTGGTCCATCCCCACCACGGTCAGGCCGAAGGCGATGCGGTCGTTGTGCCCGATGGCCACGCCTGGCGCGGCCGGCTCCCCTGCCCCGATCACGTTCCATCCCGGCGCCACGAGGTGCGTGAGGTAGCGCACGGCCGGGTTGGTGATCACACGATGCGGATCGTTGGCCAGGATCGGGCGTCCGGTGACAGTCTTGCGGCCGCTCACGACCCAGTTGTTCGACCCCTCGACGCGGTCGTACGCGACGTCGGCGAACGCCGAGCCGAAGCCACCTAACGACTCGGACCCGATCCCCGACAGGTCGAGGCCCGGGGCCGGATCCAGCCGTCGCATCGGATCGGGGGGGACGAGCGCGTTGGCCCGGTCAGCGCCGAGCGCGCTCACCAGCTGTGCCCGCAGCACCTCGGACGAGGCATTGGAGACGCCGGAGAGCCCGGTGGCGCGCGCGAGCGGGACTTCGAGCCCCCAGGGCTCCGGGCGGAAGCCGAGCAGGGCGAACTCGGGCGGCAGCGAGTCGCCGGCTCTCGCGATGTAGGCGTTGACGCCGCGGACGAAGGCGGTGACGATGGCGCGCGTGTCGGGGGCGTAGGCTGCCCACTCGCGCTGCATGTCCCCGCGGTAGCGGAAGGTGCGCGCCATGCGGTCGCGCTCCACGGCCGACGGTCCCAGCACCTCGGCCAGGCGCCCTTCGCCCGCTCGGCGCCACATCTCCATCTGGAACAGGCGGTCCTGCGCGGCCACGAACCCCTGCGCGAAGAAGAGGTCGGGGGTGTTGCGCGCGTAGATGTGCGGCACGCCCCAGCGGTCGCGCCGCACCTCGACCGGATCGCGCAGTCCATCCACGCGGAGCGTCTGCTCGCGGAGCGCAGCCTCGCGGCGTGCAGGCTCGCGGCGCATCCGCGCCTGCGCCGCCTGCCCCGCGGCCAGGGTCGGCGCTCCCGCGGCGGCGAGCACGAGGGCCGCGCGGATGAGGAGAGGGATCGGCAACGTGGGTCGCGAACCAGCCATCTGCGAGACTCGAGGAAGGTGAGCGGCGCTCGCCGCGTCACACGCGGCGTGCCCCGCCAACCTGCGCCTCGTCCCACCCCCGCGAAAGCCCCCTCTCGCCCTCTCGTCCTCTCGTCTTCTCGTCCTCTCGACTTCTGCCCCTATCTGATCCAGTGTCCCAGGCGCCCCCACCGAATGGCGGTGATGCCGGGGAGGGCGCGCGGGCTGTCGGGGTCCCACGAGTAGTACACGAAGAGCGGACGGCCGCGGATGTTCTCGCGCGGGACGATTCCCCAGTAGCGAGAGTCCTTCGAGTTGTAGCGGTTGTCGCCCATCATGAAGTAGTGCGCGGCGGGGATGACGAGCGGCCCCCAGTTGTCGTGCGTCGGCTGCGCGGGTGCCGCGCCGAAGCGCGACGCGCTGAGCGCGATCTGCTTCTGCCAGTCGAAGAGCGGGCTCACCTCGTTGGGGTCGCCGGGCTCCGACGACGCGCCGTAGCCCTGGCGCTGCTCGATGCCGTTGACGTACAGCCTGGCGTCGCGCATGTGCAGCGTGTCACCCGGCATCCCCACGATGCGCTTGACGAGCGTGGGCGTGGGATCCCACGGCTGGTCGATCTGCGGCGGCGAGATGAAGACGGCGATGTCGTAGCGGGCCGGCTCCGCATACCCCGGGAGGTTGACGTTGGTGAACGGAATGTGCGGACCGTAGCGCAGCTTGTTCACGAAGAGCCAGTCGCCCACGAGCATCGACGGGATCATGCTCCCCGAGGGGATGCGATATGCCTCGAAGAAGAACGCGCGGATGAAGAAGAAGAGGACGACCGCCCCGAGGATCCCCTTCACGTTCTCCCAGACGGCGCGGCCGGAGACGGACGTGGCACGCGGCTTCTTGCGTGCCTGGGCCACGACGTTGCTGGACTTCGATGACTTCTTGGCGCTCATGCGGGGCGGGGCGTTCGGGGGACGGGGGGGACAATCTAATTACGGCGAGACCCGTGCCGGGTTCCAGATGCACGAGAGGCGCGCCTCACTGGGAGGCGCGCCTCTCGCGCGAGCGACGGAACTGCGTCGCCTACTTCTTGAGGTGCTTGTTGACGAGCGCCGTCATTTCGAACATCGAGACGGTCTTCTTGCCACCGAACACCTTCTTCAGCGCCTCGTCGGCGTTGATGTTGCGCTTGTTCTTGCTGTCCTGCAGCCCTTGCTTGTGGATGTACGCCCAGAGGTCCTTCGCCACCTGCGAACGCGGGCGAGGCTTGGGGCCGATCACCGCCGCGAGGTCGGCGGTCGGCGTCATCGGCGCCATGAACGCCGGATTCGGCTTGCGCTTTGCCGCCTTCTTGGCGGGTGCCTTCTTCGCCGCCGCCTTCTTCGGGGCAGCCTTCTTCGCAGCCTTCTTGGGAGCAGCCTTCTTCGCAGCGGCCTTCTTCTTAGCGGCCATCGTTCGACTCCTGAGTGATGGAAACGTGAATTCCCCCGGTGGAAACCACGAATTCTTCGCCGCAAAAACTAAGTGCGAACGTGCGGCGCGCAATAGGGAAGTGCATCGCCTCTCCTAGGAGAAGCGGTCGTTTTCCCTAGGAGAACGCTAAGAAAGCGCGCGCTGCAACCACTGCAGCAAGAGAGCGAGCACGTCGGGACGCACGTGTCGCGTGGGGAGCGCACCATACCCGGCGGGACTCCCGTTGGCATCCTGCAGGAAGAGATGGTTCGCCTCGGGAACGGTGTGCCGTGTCACCTGACGGTTCCCGGCCGCACGCATGACGCGCTCCAGCGACTCCGCCTGCTCGGGCGTGACCTGCAGGTCCGTGGCCCCCTGCAGGATGAGCGTGGGGACACGCACGCGGCGAGCGGTGGCGAGCGGATCGTAGTCGAGGAAGAAGCGAATCCACGGCTGCGCGCGCCCCAGCGAATCGATCGTCGCATCCACCGCCGCCAGCGCCGAGTCGCGGCGCACGCCGGACAGCGACGTGTCCCGGCGCACCGCGTTCCCCAGCTGGAAACGGAGGATCTGACGCCCGGTCTGCGCAGGGCCGGCCATGAGCACGATGGCGCGCAGCGACGGATCCTCCGCTGCCACCATGGGCGCAATCAGCCCGCCCTCGCTGTGTCCCACCAGCGCCACACGCGCGGGATCGATCTCCGGTCGTGCACGCAGCCAGGCGACGGCAGCGCGGACGTCGACCGAGAAATCGGCGCTCGTCGCCGTGGCGTGATTGCCGGTCGATGACCCCGTCCCGCGATCGTCGAGGCGCAGCACCGCGATGCCGTGGCGACTGAGCGTGTCGGCCACCTGTCGGAACGGCCGGAAGCCGCGCAGCCCGGGAATGGCCTCGTCGCGGTCCTGCGGCCCGCTGCCGCTGATCGTCACCACCGCCGGGATGCGCCCGCGTCGTTCGCGCGGCAGGGTGAGCGTGCCCGCCAGCACGTGGCCCGCCGGGACCGGGACGCGTACGTCTTCCGCCGTGTAGGGTGCGCCCGCGGGGGCGGAGTAGTCAGGCGGCTCGACGGCCATGACCGCCGAGCCGCCGCCACGCACGCGCACCACGCGCAGCC
>CAZVDJ010000278.1:0-6149 GCA_964626245.1 uncultured Gemmatimonadaceae bacterium | reverse complement strand
CTTGTTGTCGAGGTTCCACAGGTCCAGGTGATCGATCTTGTCCTGCACCTTCGCCTGCTCGTCGAGCAGCTTGGTCATGGCGTCGTCGCTCATCGGCTCGGCGAACAGCATCGAGATCTCGTTGAAGCGATTGAGCAGGCCGCGCTGCTCCCTCACCGCCAGTTCCACGTTCCCCTGCACCGTGAGCGTGGCGTCGAGCTGCGGTTCCTGCGGCAGGTAGCCCACCTTGGTCCCCTGCGCCGCCCAGGCCTCGCCGTTCCAGTCGGTGTCCACGCCGGCCATGATGCGCAGGAGCGACGACTTTCCGGCCCCGTTGCTTCCCAGCACGCCGATCTTGGCCCCCGGGTAGAACGAGAGCCAGATGTCGTTGAGGATGACGCGCTGGGGAGGGACGACCTTGGTCAGTCCCTTCATGACGTAGATGAACTGCGGGGCCATTGGGGGGCGAGACGGGAGACGGGAGACGGGGGACGGGAGTGCACGCTCCCCCGGAGAGTTTGGACCGACGCGCGGCGTCGCGCGATCGCGGAATGTAGCGGGGGGAGGGAGGGGGCGGATGTGCTATGGCGGTGGCGCGCACGGGGGATATGTTCGCGGAAGCCTCCCCAACCGAAGTTGCCGTGCACGGGAGGAGGCACTCCCCTCGAAGCGGGTGGGTCGATGGGCGAACCGTCGGTGGAAACGACGCAGGAGCGCCTGGCGCTCCTCGCGGAAATGACGTCGCTCTTCGCGTCGGGCCTCGACGCGGCGGCCACCCTGCAGGGGGTGGTGAACCTCTTTGCCCCGGGCTTTGCCGCGTGGGCGTCGATCGACCTCCTCGACGGAACGGTCAGTCGGCGGGTCGCCGTCTCGTCGGTGGATGTGCCGGGTCACTCGGCGGCGCTGCGCGACCTGCACGAGAACCCTGCCGGCCTCCATCCCAGCAACGTCCCGAGCTTCTACCGCGAAACCGCGACCGTCGTCCAGATCGACACGCCGGACGACTACCCGTGGCCACCACGCTCGCCGGCGCATGACGCGCTGTATCGCGCCGTGCTCCCGATGTCGCTCCTGCACGCCCCGCTGCGAGCGCACGACGAGACGCTCGGCGTGCTGCAGGTCGTCACCATCAACGGCGACCGGCGCTTCACGGAGGATGACGCGCGCATGGTGGCCGACGTGGCGCAGCGCGCCGCCTACGCCATCTACACCGCCCGGCTGGTGGAGCGGCTGCAACAGGAGCTGACGCTCCGGAGCGAGGCCACGCATCGCCTGGAGGCGTCGGAGGCGCGCTACCGCCGGCTCTTCGAGGGGAGCCCCTTCCCCCTCTGGATCTTCGACAACGAGACGGGGCGGTTCCTCACGGTCAATCCGGCCGCGATCGCGCAGTACGGCTACTCCGCCGAGGAGTTTGCCAACATGACGATTGCCGACATCCGGCCGCCGGAGGAGCTCCCCCAGCTGCAACGTGCCCGCGCCCAGCATGCGCGCGAGGCGGTCTTTTCCGGTGTCTTTCGCCATCGGCGCAAGGACGGGAGCAACCTGTGGGTGGAGGTGCGCTCGCACGCCGTCGAGTTCGACGGGCGCCCGGGGCGCCTGGTGCAGGCGCACGACGTCACCGAGCGCACGCGCGCCTTCGAGGCGCTGCGCGCCGCCGAGGAGCGGCACCAGCTCCTCTCGCGCGTGACCAACGAGGTGATCTGGGAGTGGGATCCCTCCTCGGGCCGACTGGAGGTGAACGAGGCCTTCTTCACCCTGTTCCGCTATCGCCCCGAGGAGGTGGGGACCGACTTCGAGTGGTTCCGCGCGCGCGTGCACCCCGATGACCATGCCGCCGCCGACGTGGCGATCGAGTCCGCCGTCCGCGACCGGATGACGGAGAGCCTGCGCCGCTACCGCTTCCGGCGCGGCGACGACACGTGGGCAAGTGTGGAGGATCGCGCCGTCATCGCCTACAACTCGACCGGGGGGGTGCGCGTCGTCGGCTCCACCACCGACATCACCGACACGCTGGCCATCAACGAGCAGCTGGCGATCGCCCAGCGGATGGAAGCGGTGGGTCGGCTGGCCGGCGGCGTGGCCCACGACTTCAACAACCTGCTCACGGCCATTCGCGGCTTCGCGCAGTTTGCGCTCGACGAGCAGCTCCCCTCCAGCCGCGCCCGCGACGACATCGAGCAGATCCTGCAGGCCGCCGATCGCGCCGCCACGCTGACCCGCCAGCTGCTCGCCTTTTCGCGCCGGCAGGTGCTGCAGCCCCAGGTGCTCAACGTCAACGACGTGCTCATCAACCTCCAGAAGATCCTCTCGCGCGTGCTGGGTGAGGACGTGGAGGTGCAGTTCTTCCTGGAGCCCGTGCTGGCGCCGGTGGTGGTGGACCCCGGCCAGCTGGAGCAGGTGATCATGAACCTCGTGGTCAACGCGCGCGACGCGATGCCCGAAGGGGGGCTGCTGACGATCGAGACGACCAACGCGCGCATCGACGAGGCGTTCGCGGTGACGCACTTCGACGCGGTCCCGGGCGACTACGTGAAGATCTCCATCAACGACACCGGGAGCGGGATGACGCCGGAGGTCATCGCCCGCATCTTCGAGCCCTTCTTCTCCACGAAGGACCGCGACCGCGGCACCGGGCTCGGGCTGGCGACGAGCTACGGGATCATCCGGCAATCCGGCGGCTACATCGGCGTGTACAGCGAGCCGGGACGGGGGAGCACGTTCAAGGTCTTCCTCCCGCGCGCCACGGAGGTCGAGCATCACGAGCCGCGGGCCGAGCCCGAGACGCTCACCCGGCTGCAGGGGAGCGAGACGATCCTCGTCATCGAGGACGACGACCGCGTGCGGCGCGTCTCGGCGGGGGCGCTGGTGCGCTCGGGCTATCGCGTGCTGGAGGCGCGATCGGCCGAGGCGGCGCTGGCCCTCTTCCGCGAGCACCGGGACGAGATCCACCTCGTCGTGTCGGACGTCGTGCTCCCGCGCATGAACGGCCCGGCGCTCGTCCGTGAGCTGCAAGCGATCCGGCCCGACATCCGGGTGCTGTACGTCTCCGGGTACACGGAGAACGCGATCAACCAGATGGGGACGCTCGAGCCTTCGGTGGAGCTGCTCGAGAAGCCCTTTGCCCCCGACGCCCTGGTGCGCCGCGTGCGCACCGTCCTCGACCGCCGCCCCGGCGCCCCATGACCCCGCCCGACCTCTCCCGTCGACACTTCACCAAACTTGCCGCAGCGATCGCCCTGGGCCCGGCCGCTGCCGCGGAGCTCGCGCACGCCTCGCCCGGCGCGCCGCCTCCCGTCTCCCCTCCCCCATCGCCCGTCCGCACTGCCTGGCCTGGCTACGACCGCGCCATCGTCATCGACATGCTCGCCACCCCCGGCCCGTTCAACGTGCCGGACTGGCTCAAGGAGCCGCTGACGCCCGCGATGATCGAGAACGCCCGCCGTTCCGGGATCACCGCGGTCAATTCCACCGTGAGTGCGCTCGGCGACGCCACCACGGCCTTCGAGGGGACGGTCACCAACATCGGCGCCTGGGAGCACGAGTTGCAGCGCTCGCCCGACGTCTTCACCAAGGTCCGCACCGTCGCCGACATCCGCCGTGCCAAGGCCGAGCGCAAGGTGGGGATCATCCTCGGCTTCCAGGACACCACGCCGATCTGGGACCGGCCCGAGCGGCTCGACCTGTTTCACCGGTTCGGGGTGCGCATCGTGCAGCTCACCTACAACGGGAGCAACCTGGTGGGTGACGGCTGCCTGGTGCCGGAGGACCGCGGCCTCAAGCCGTACGGACGCGACCTCATCGCCCGGATGAACGCGTTAGGCATCCTGGTCGACGTGAGCCACACGGGGTGGGAGACGTCCATGCAGGCGCTCACCGCCTCGTCCCGCCCCATCGCGGCCACGCACTCCGGCGCCGCCGCCGTCACCAACGTCCCCCGCAACAAACCCGACCGCTTCCTGCGGGCGCTGGCCGGCAAGGGGGGCGTGGTGGGGATCTTCCTGATGCCCTTCCTTCGCGCGCAGGGACAACCCGGGGCCGAGGACTTCGTGCGGCACGTCACGCACTGCGTGAACGTGTGCGGCGAGGAGCACGTGGGTGTCGGGAGTGACAACTCCATCACCCCGCTCGACCTCACCCCGGCCTTTCGCAAGGTGCACGCCGACTTCGTCGCCGCCAGGCGCAAGGCGGGCATCTCGGCGCCGGGCGAGGACGAGAACGTCTTCAACTACGTGCCCGACTTCAACACCCCTCGCCGCATGGAGCAGGTCGCCGACGCCCTGTCGAAGGCTGGGCACGGCTCCGCCCGCATCGAGAAGATCCTGGGCGGCAACTGGATGCGGCTGCTCGGGGACGTGTGGACGTGAGCGCGCGGGAGGCTGGCCCGCAGGCCCGCCCCCCTTCCCCGGGGTGGAACCGCCCTCCCCACGGCTAGTTTCATCGGCATGGACTTCTCCGCCATCGCCGAGCGCCTCTCGGGGTCGCCCGGGACCGCCCTGCCGCTCCTCTTCCTGGCCGGCGTCCTCACCTCGCTCACCCCGTGCAGCTACCCGATGATCCCCATCACCGCCGCGATCGTCGGCGGTGAGGCGTCGGTGGGGGGGACGGCGGGGCGTTCGCGCCTGCGGCCGCTCCTCCTCTCGCTCACGTACGTGGTGGGGCTGGCGCTGGTGTACGCGGCGCTGGGACTCTTCGCCGGGATGTCGGGGACGATGTTCGGGCGCGTGAGCACCAACCCATGGCTCTACTTCGCCATGGCCAACCTGCTCGTCCTGGCGGCGCTCTCCATGCTCGACGTGATCCCGGTGCGGCTGCCGGCGTGGGTGACGCAGCGCGCCGCCACCGCGGGAACGGGGGGGCGCTTTGGCGGCGCGTTCGTGATGGGCGCGATGTCGGGACTCGTGGCCGCGCCGTGTTCGGCCCCGGTGATGATCGCCGTCCTCACCTGGGTCACCGAAACGAAAAGCGCGCTGCTCGGCTTCATCTACCTGTTCACGTTCTCCCTCGGCATGTGCACCCTCCTCGTCCTGGTGGGGGTATCATCGGGAACGCTGTCGCGACTGCCGCGCGCCGGCACCTGGATGCTGACGGTCAAGAAGGTGTTCGGCCTCGTGATGCTCGGCGTTGCCGAGTACTACCTCGTGAAGATGGGACAACTGCTGATATGATCGACTCGCCGATCCGCACGTCGTGGCGCGCCGCGCATCGCTCGCTGTCCGCACGGCTGCCGCATGCGCGGCCAGGTGCAATCGCCCGCGCGGCCGCGCTCGCGTTCGTGGCGTCGCTGCTGGCGGCGCTTCCCGGCACGGCAGCCGCCCAGCACGCCATCGACCTGCCGGTGGGGGCGACGCTTCCCGACCTCAAGGTCGAGACGCTGGATGGCAAGCCGGCCAACCTCGCCCCCTATATCGGGAAGACCCCGCTCCTCATCGAGGTGTGGGCGACCTGGTGCGAGAACTGCAAGCAGCTCGAGCCCAAGATCATCGCCGCCAAGAAGAAGTACGGCAGCCAGGTCCGCTTCCTCGGGCTCGCCGTCTCGTTCAACCAGTCGCCACAGCGCGTGAAGCTCCACATGGAGAAGCACGGCTTCGACGTGGAGACCTTCTACGACCGGAAGGGCGAGGCCGACGCCGTCTATGGCGTCAAGGCCACGTCCACGGTGATCGTGGTGAACAAGGCGGGCAAGATCGTGTACGCCGGCGCGGGCGGCGACCAGGATATCGAGGGGGCGATCCGGAAGGCGCTGTAGGGCCGCCCGCCGGGCCTAACGACGGCCGATCAGCGGCAACTCGAACAGCCCGCGCGGCGGGAGCGGTTCGTCGGTGAGCGAGCAGCGCAGGTGGTCCACGACCAGCGGCTCCTCGATGCGCACGGCCAGCAACTCGCGCCGCTGCTGCGGCGTGAGCGTGCGGAAGAACGACAGCGTCACGTGCGGGGTGAAGGCGTGGCGCGCGGGCTGGAACGAGAGCCCGCTGGTCGCAATGCGGTCGTGCAGTTCCCGCAGCGGGCCGTGATGGTCCACGGGCAGGACGACGATGTCCGTCTGCATGAAGCGGATCGGGGGCTGGAACGTGAGCTCCATGGGCGGCGTCGTCGCCGCGATTTCGCTCATCGCCTCGCGCAGCTGCTCGGGTGGCGTGCGGGGATCAATGGGGCCGATCCCCGACGACCCC
>CAZVDJ010000277.1:0-6150 GCA_964626245.1 uncultured Gemmatimonadaceae bacterium | reverse complement strand
GGGGCGAAACGACGAGAGGCGCGGCGCCCGGGTGTGGGGCCGCGCCTCTCGTTCGTTCCGGCAACAGGTGGCTCGTCAGGTGCCCGACTGCAGGCGGCGGTAGAACTGCGCCACGCCCATCGCGCTGAACTGCGCGGGATCGATCTCGTAGAACTCGTTGTCCAGGTACCGCCCGGTGAGCGGGAAGTACGGCGGCGAGTCGACGTCCAGGCAGGCGTCCTTCACGCGGTTTTCGGCAAAGCCGGTGTAGCCGCCGGAGAAGGTCGCCGAGATGCGGCGCTGAATCACGCCGCCCGCCTGGTTGATGCAGCCGCCCGACGTCTGCGCCGAGTTGGGCGGTACGGGCGAGCAGAGGCGCCCGGCGTTGGGGCCGGAGCTGAGCAGCTCCACCCCGAAGGTGGCGGTGCTGTTGGACACGCCGACCAGCGTGACCGCATGCAGGAAGAAGTCCTGGTTGTCGTCGAAGAAGCGCGCGTTCGAGGAGCCGGTGCCATCGACATAGCGCGGGCGATTGATGGCGTTGTCAGCAATCCAGATGTTGGCGCCGGTGATGATCCCCAGCAGGTTCTGGCAGATGGGGAGCGACGCCGGGTTCGTGACGTAGGTGAGGTCGTCGATCATGTCGACGTCGCCGGACACGTACAGCGTGGCTCGGCCGCGGAAGGTCCCGCTCAGGTAGATGTTCCCCTGGACGTAGATGACCCCCTTGGACCCCAGGTTCTGCGTGCGGTGCACGGGCCAGAGGAATGGCTCCTCCACGGCCTGTCGGCGCGTGGCGCCCGTGAAGAACGAACCGCCGGTCCAGCCGGACCACTGACGCCACCGACCGGTCTTGGTCACCTCGGTAAAGGTGGTGTCCTCGCCGCCGCGCCTTGAGGACGACGGAAGCGTGTCGATCGACTGACCGGCGGGCGCCGGGTAGACGCGGACTTCGCCCGGACGCTCGACGGGCATCAGGTACGGGTCACCTGCCGGAAAACAGCGTGGCGACCCGGTGGTGTACGCGCTGCCGTTCTTGAGCAGCGCGGCGGAGTTGGCCGAGTAGCTGGCGTTCGAGAGGACGTAGTTGCGCAAGTACAGGATGGCGTTTGCGCGCGAACCGGGGCGACCGAGTGTGGCGACGGAGAGCGTGTCGATAAACCACTTGTAGCGGTGATTGAGCGTGTCGTGGGCCGCCAGCGGCATGAACATCGGGCGCGCGGGGCTTCCCATCATGTAGAAGACGCCGCACTGGTTCTGCACCAGGCTCTTGTTCACCGAGTTGCCGCCGGCCAGGATGTTGTCGAACCGCGTCCCGTTGGTGGTGCTTGCCCGCATGAACGACGAGTCGGTGCCTCCGGTGACGAACGGCGACCCCAGCGCGCCCGTCAGCCACGGATTGCTGGTGGCCCCGGCGCGTGACTCGAAGATGCGGAAGTAGCCCTCGGCGGGTCCGGTGAGCGCCCCGTCGCCATCGAGGTCGACGGCGACGAACTCCAGGCGCACCGTGCCGGTGGAGCCGATCGTTGCAGGAGTCGTGTAGGACAGGTTGGCGCCGGCGGCATAGCCCGGCATCCACGAGAGCTTGCTCACCGTGGGAAACGGGATGTTGGGCGCGTTCGGGTAGCGGTGCTGCGCCGTGGGATACTGCGCCGTTCCCGTCACCGTGGTCACCGCGCTCACCGTGTCGGTGTAGATGGGACCTGGCGCCGACGAGCACGACTGCCAGTTCTGGTTGGAGTGGGCGCGCCCGCGTACGATTTCGCCCGTGGTGTAGCAGCCCGGGCTCCACTGGTCGGTGAACATGGCATAGCGCGCGAAGTTCTCCGCCTGCAATTCCAGGCGTCGCACGTGCCGGGCCCCCCCGTTGTCATACGCCACCGCCACCATCTCCACGAATCGTCCGTACTGGCCGGTCGAGGATCCGCCGACGCCGGCGTACAGGTCGACCTTCACCTTGGGCACCGCCGTACCACCGGCATCGGTCACCGTCGCGCCATTGAGGATCTGCACGTACAGCGAGTCGGGGAGGACGAACGAGGTGTCCGTCATCAAGCGGCTCTTGCCGACCGCCAGCGCCCACTCGGCGGCGTACCGGTAGTCGCGCTCCCGGTCGTAGAGCTTGGAGAGCATGGACGAGCTCCCCGCCATGTAGATCGCGGAGATGGCCAGGCCTCCGAGTGCGAAGGTGAAGACCATGGTCAGCATCAGCGCCGATCCCCGGCGCGTGCGCCGGGTCGGGCGGGCATTGGCGTGACGAGAGGGCATGCGACGACTCCTCAATGCGTGATCGCGGCGCTGGTGCGCATCGCCGAGTTGGCCGGGGAACAATCCTGCGCGGACACTCCGTACTCGAAGGACACCGCCGCGTGCAGGTCGAAGTCCTCCCACATGTAGCTGGCAGACTTGGACCCGCCCACCTGGTCGATCGGCTCACCCCACGGGTCGCCGACGATGCGCCGGTAGATGGAGTAGCGCTCCACGTCCCTCTCGCCCGACGCCTCGTCTCCCGAGGCCGTGAAGGTGAGCTGCACGCGATCGACGCCCGACACGGTGACCATGGCAACCGCCGGCACGCCGGGGTTGAGTGGCACGTCGCCGCACGAGCTCCGCTGCGCCAACCCGATGTTGGCCAGCGATGTCTGCGAGTTGACCGTGCGGATGAACGTCTGCGCCTTGTTCTGCAGGTTGAAGCCGTTGAAGACGCCGTTGACGCTGAGCGAGACGGTGCGGATGGAGTCGGCCACCGCACCAGTCGCGTCCCAGTAGATCGGCAGCGACGTCGTCGGGATCGAGTCGACGGCGCCGGAGGCGTACACGCGGTTGTACTTGAAGAAGGGCTGGGATCCCACGATGCGAATACCGGTGGCGACGACCACCACCGGGCCATCGTTCACGCGCCGGAACAGGACGTACTGGTTGGAGGCGGAGGGTGCCGTGGAGTCCGCGGAGACCCAGTAGCTCAGCGTCTCGGCCAGCGAGAGCGAACCGTCCGCCTTGCGGTAGGTGAAGTCCGGATAGGTCCGGCTCACCAGCGGTAGCGTGATGGGCGACGCCGTCGACATCGCGATGGTCAGCGCCTGCGGAACGTTTGGGTCGTAGTACACGGCCTCCACGTCCGAGGTGTCGGTGGCGATCAGGTCGGTGTTGAAGGTGACGGCGCGCGGGTGCGCCAGGATGATCTTGGGCTGGTTGCGCGTGATCCCCTGCGTCGGCGCCATGGGCTGCACGCCGATCCCGATGTTGCGCAGCTCGCGGTCCACCATGTTCTGCGCGTAGCGCGCCGTCTGCTGGGCATCGGTGCGCCCCACGTCCTGCGCCATCTGCCGCATTTGCATGGTGAAGAAGGGGACGGCCGCCGAGAAGACGCCGATGGTGAGGGTCAGCGTGAGCAGGAGTTCTCCGAGGGTGAACCCCCGGCGGGACTTGCGCGCGATGGAGCGGGTGGCCGCAGCGTGCATGGACGAGCCTCCTAGAATCGGGCGATCGCGGACGTCTTCTTCACCGGCGCGGGCATCGCCGGATGCGTGACCGTGACCGTGACCGTCTTGTAGTTGTGCTGCGCAGAGAGCGTCTGGACGATCGCCGTGACGCGCTTGTAGTTCGGGTAGCCCACGATGGAGTTCTCCGTCGTGGCCAGCGTATCCATGGAGGTGTAGTTCCGCTCGGCCTTCACGCGCTCCAGGCGCGCCGACGCGAGGTCGAGCGCCGTGTTGAGCATGGTGGAGTTGGCATTCGTGCGCGCATAGCGCCGGCCGTACTCGGCCATGCCGATGAGCGTCGTGCCGAGGATGGTGAGCGCCACCATCACTTCCAGCAGCGAGATGCCGCGGCGGGACGGAATGGGTGGCGCGGACGACGCGGCGGTGCGGCGCGAGCGGTACCGGTGGCAGGGCGTGGCGCGATCAGTGAGACTCAGCATCAGTTCGTCCTCGTCCAGGCGGTACCGGTGTAGCGAAAGGCCTCCGCGCGTCCCGTGGCCTGGGTCACGCGCACGAGGCGGAAGTGGTCCTGTGATCCACGGCTCGAGGTCACGTAGACATCGAGGTCGGTGCTGGCGGCGCCGTCCCGCAGGAACTGGATCGCGGGAAGTCCGAGGATCAGGCACAGGTTCGTTCCGGACACGGCGGCGGACGGCGTGCTGCCGTGGCCCACGGCCGGGATCGCGAACTTGGCGCCGTCCTCCAGCGGGCGGGACGTCTTGCGCTCGCTCGAGTCCCAGGTGCAGTCGTTGTCGGCGTCCTCGACGATTTGCATCTGGCGGTTGGCCATGTCGAAGGCGACGACCACGTTGGTCTGGCGCATGATCGCGTTGCGCTGCGCCCCTTGCAGGATGGTGCGCACCGTGCGCAGCGCGGCGTCGGAACGGAACCGGTCATAGCTCAGTCGCGGCACCGCCATTCCGGCGATGATCCCGACCATGATGAGCACGACGGTGAGCTCGAGGAGCGTGAAGCCATGCCTCGCGCGCCGAGCCCTCCCGTTGCGTTCACGTCGCGTGCTCACCTGCATGCACCCTCCTCGTTCTGGAATCGGGCCCCGGACCGCGGGCGTTCACGCGCGGGCGCCGGCGCCGCTGCCACGGTCACGTCCGCCGCGTGGGCCGCGGAGTTCGCCGTGTCCTACAGACTGCCGCATGGGAACAGAGGTTACGGCACCCCAACCAAGCGCCTGTCACGCCAGGCACCCGGGGCGTCACAGTGTGACTGTCCGTTCCGGCGACGTGACGGTGGGGCGGGGTGAGGCGTCTTCACACGGGCGCGCAGCCCCCCTGATTCCCCGCCGACATGAGCGTCGTAGCCGCCCTGGTTCCCAACCCGACACGCCTCCTTCGGCTGCGCGCCGCCCTGCGTGGGCGGTACGCCATCGAGGCGTGCGGCGACTGGGCGGCCGTGACCCGGCTCTGCGAGGAGCGGCCCGTGCACCTGGCGGTGCTCGACCTCTTTGCCTTCGGGGCGATGTCGCTGGAACCGTTGCGGCGACTCAAGCGCCGCTTTCCCCGCCTGACGACGATTGCGTACGTGGCGGCGTCACCCGAGCGCGTGCACGACCTGTTCGACGCCGGACGCGCCGGCGTGGATGCGCTCGTGCTGGCCGAACATGACGACGACCCCTCGCGGTTGATGGAGATCGTGGAGCGGGCAAAGGCACGAAGCGTGGCCGCCCGGTTGCGGCGCGCGCTGGGCGAGATCCGGCCCACGGCGCGCGACGCCGTGCTCGTCTCCGTCACGCGCGCGCACGAGCACCTCACGAGCACCTCGCTGGCCGAGACGCTGTCCGTCTCCCGTCGCGTGCTGGCCAAGCACCTGGAGCACGCAGGCCTCCCCTCGCCGCAACGCCTGCTCACCTGGGGGCGGCTGGTCGTGGCCGCCGACCTGCTCGAGAATCCGAGTCGCAGCGCCGACCGCGTCGCGCACGCCCTTCACTTCCCCTCGGGGAGCGCGTTCCGCAATGCCTGCCAGCGCTACCTGCGCCTCACGCCATCGGAACTGCGCAGCCGCGGCGGCGCCGACCACGTCATCGCGGCGCTCATCGCCGCCGAGCGTGGCGCCGGGGGCGTGCCGCTCGGTCATCGGGAACCGGCGTCGGGCACCGCCGTCGCGATCGACGACCCATGCGACCCCGATGAGGGGGACGAGGAGACGGGCGGCGACGAGCGACCCTAGCGTTCCGGAGCGTACGCCAGGCGCAGGAATTCCTCGCGCGTGCGTGCGTCGTCGCGGAAGCACCCCAGCAGCGCCGACGTGATGGTCGTGGAGTTCTGCTTCTCCACTCCCCGCATCATCATGCACAGGTGGGAGGCCTCCACCACCACCCCCACCCCGCGCGGCGCCAGCACCTCCTGGATCGCCTCGGCAATCTCCCCGGTCAATCGCTCCTGCACTTGCAGCCGCCGGGCAAACATGTCCACGATGCGCGGCAGCTTGCTCAACCCGACGATCCTGCCGTTGGGGATGTAGGCGACGTGTGCCTTCCCGAAGAAGGGGAGCAGGTGATGCTCGCACAGCGAGTACAGCTCGATGTCGCGCACCATCACCATCTGCTCGTGCGCCTCCGTGAACACTCCCTCGCCCACCACATCCTCCACGCGCAGCCGGTAGCCATGCGTGAGGAAGCCCATGGCCTGTGCGACTCGGTGCGGTGTGCGCACCAACCCCTCGCGCGCCGGGT
>CAZVDJ010000276.1:0-6156 GCA_964626245.1 uncultured Gemmatimonadaceae bacterium | reverse complement strand
GGAGCCGCCGCCCTCGCCGCGCACGGTGCGTTGCGCTCGGGGGTGGGAATGGTGCGTACCTGCGTGCATCCCGACAGCCGGCCGCCGCTGCAGGCGTCCGTACCCGAGGCCACCACCATCGACTGGCCCGATGGCGAGGTGTCGCAGGAATCGCTCTCATGGCCGCACGCCGTCCTGATCGGTCCGGGGCTGGGCGGTGGGACGGCGGGGCGAGGGCGGGTGGAACGGTGGCTTCGCGGGTGGCCAGGCCCCGTCGTCCTCGATGCCGACGCGCTCAACGCCTTCGCCGGTGACGAGGCGGCGCTGGGTGACCTGCTGGACGGGCGCCCGGCGATCGTGACGCCGCACCCGCTCGAGTTTGCCCGGCTCATCGGCGTCGACGTCGACACCGTGCTCGCGGAGCGCTTCGAGATCGGCGCCCGGCTTGCGCGCGCGCTGCATGCCGTCGTGCTCCTCAAGGGCGTCCCGACGGTCGTCACCGCCCCCGACGGCAACGCGTGCGTGAGCGCGTCGGGCACTCCGATACTCGGCGCCGCGGGGAGCGGCGACATCCTCGCGGGCATCGCCGTCACCCTCCTGGCCCAGACGGGCGACCCATTCGCGGCGGCCGCCTGTGCGGCGTGGGTGCACGGTCGCGCGGGAGAAATCGCCGACACCGGTCGCACGGTACGCGGCGTGACACTGCAGGACGTGCTGGGCGCGCTCTCACTCTCGTGGCCCCGGTCGTCGCGCGGCGGTGGTTCGACCTCCGCGAACGCACCTCACGTGCTCGCGTCGCTTCCGCGGGTGGGCGACGCGTGAGTTCGGGAACGCCGCACCAGCACACCGCCTTGGGACCCGGTGGCGAGTTCGACCTCGTGCGCACGCTGCTCGAGCGCTGGGGTGTTCACGCGGAGGGAATCGGTGACGACGCCGCGGTGCTCGACATTCCCGCGGGCGAACGGCTGGTCGCGAGTGTCGACGCGTCGGTGGATCGCGTGCACTTCCGGCGAGACTGGATGTCTCCCTATGACATCGGATATCGCGCGGCGACTGCCGCCTTGAGTGACCTGGCCGCGATGGCGGCATCGCCGCGTGGGGTACTGGTCACGCTCGTGATCCCCGACGACGCTCGCGAGCTGGTGACGCGCCTCGCCGACGGGATCGGTGACGCCGTTCGCCAGGCGGGGACGGTGATCGTGGGCGGTGACCTGTCACGTGGCGGCGAGCTGTCCGTCAGCTGTGCCGTGTTGGGGTCGGCGCGGTCGCCGGCCCGGCGCGGCGCAGTGCGTCCCGGGGACGTCCTGTACGTGACGGGACTGCTGGGTGGGCCGGCTGCGGCACTGCGTGCCTATCGAGAGGGGGCGCCACCAGAAGCGGCGTGGCGCGATCGCTTCCTGCGGCCGCGCGCGCGCCTGGCGGAAGCGCGGTGGCTCGCGCAGCACGGCGTCCAGGCAATGATCGATGTTTCCGATGGGCTCGCGTCGGAGCTGCAACACCTGGCGGCCGCCAGCGGCGTCGCGCTCAAGGTGGATGTGGAACGCATCCCGACGCTGCGCGGCTGCTCGATGGCGGATGCCTTGCGAGGCGGCGAGGAATACGAGCTGCTGGTGGCCTCGCCGCATGCGCTGGATGCGGACGCCTTCGCGCGCACCTTCGCCCTGCCGCTCAGCGAGATCGGCCGGGCGCGCGCGGCGGAGTCACCTGATGTCATTGCGGTGCGCGGCTCGACCGGAGCGCGCGTTGACCTCGGAAAGGGGCACGATCACTTTTCGCCGTGATGCGCGCGCTTCTCGTCGGCCTCACGTTCCTGCTCTGCACGCCGTTCTTCGGTAGCCTGGTGGTCCTGGGCGCCATCCTGCGCCTTCCCGACCGCGAGGGGTCGGTCTTCGACTGGTCGCCGCGCTGGTGGGCCCGGTGCCTGCTGTGGGCCGGCGGGGTGCGCTTGCAGCTGCATCACCCCGAACGCATCGCGCACGGCTCGGCGCGGATCTATGTCGCCAACCATGTGTCGTGGTACGACGTCTTTGCGCTGGCCGCGGTGCTCCCTCGCTACAAGTGGATCGCCAAGGCGGAGCTGTCCCGCATCCCCATCTTCGGGCGTGCGGCGCGTGCGGCCGGGATGATCTTCATCGAGCGAAACAACCGGAAGGCGGCCTTTGCGCAGTACGACCGGGCGGCCGCGAGCATCACCGAGGGGGCCTCCGTCATCGTCTGCCCCGAAGGGACACGTGGCCACGACTATGCCCTGCGTCCATTCAAGAAGGGGCCGTTCGTCCTCGCCATCGCGGCCGGCGTCCCCATTGTCCCCACCATCGTGCACGGGACCATCGCGGTGCACCCCAAGGGGTCGTGGCGCGTCCGGGGCGGGGTGGTGCACCTGCACTTCCTGGAGGAAATCCCCACCGCGGGCCTCACGCACGAAGCGCGCAACCAGCTCTCCCGCGTGACCTGGGAGCGGATGGCCGAGGCGCTTCGCCGGGAGTACGGCGTGGAGAGCGCACCCCACCTCGATCCCATCCCTGCCGCCGCCGACTAGATTCTCTGACCACTCGTCTTCCCGTCTTCCCGACTACTCGTCTTCTCCCTCCATGAGCGCCATCCTCGACATTCACGCCCGCGAGATCCTCGACAGCCGCGGCAACCCGACCGTCGAGGTCGACGTGACGTTGCAGAGCGGCGCTGCCGGGCGCGCGGCCGTCCCCAGCGGGGCGTCCACGGGTGAGCACGAGGCGCTCGAGCTGCGCGACGGCAATGCCAAGCGCTACCTGGGCAAGGGGGTCCAGACGGCGGTGAAGCATGTCATCGAGACGATTGGCCCGGCGCTGCGGGGCATGGATCCCACCGAGCAGATCGACATCGATCGCACGATGATCGACCTCGACGGAACCCCAAACAAGGGAAAGTTGGGTGCCAACGCCATCCTCGGCGTCTCCATGGCCGTGGCGCGCGCCGCCGCGGTCGAGACCGGGCTCCCGCTGTATCGCTACCTCGGCGGACCGCTCTCGCGCACCATGCCGGTGCCGCTCATGAACATCCTGAACGGGGGCGCACACGCGACCAACACCGTCGACTTCCAGGAGTACATGATCGTTCCCGTCGGCGCGGAGTCGTTTGCCGACGCGCTGCGCATGGGCGCCGAGGTCTTTCACGCGCTCAAGAAGGTCCTGGTCAAGCGAAAGCTCTCCACGGGCGTTGGCGACGAGGGGGGCTTTGCCCCCGACCTCAAGAGCGACGAAGCGGCGCTCGAGGTGGTGATCGAGGCGATCGAGGCGGCGGGCTACGTGCCGGGGACGCAGGTGGCGCTCGCGCTGGATTGCGCCGCCTCGGAGCTCTTCGACAAGAAGGGGAAGAAGTACACCTTCAAGAAGAGCGGCGCGGGGACCCGTGATGCCAAGGGGATGGTGGAGCTGTACGCGAAGTGGCTGGAGGAATACCCGATCGTCTCCATCGAGGACGGGCTGGCGGAGGACGACTGGGATGGGTGGGCCGCGCTCACCGCGCAGCTGGGTGACCGTGTGCAGCTCGTGGGCGATGATCTCTTCGTGACCAACACCGAGCGTCTGGCGCGCGGCATCGAGGGCGGAATCGGCAATGCCATCCTCATCAAGGTGAACCAGATCGGGACGCTCACCGAGACGCTGGAGTCGATCGAGATGGCGCGCGCGGCGGGCTATCTCTCGGTCATCTCGCATCGCAGCGGCGAGACGGAAGACACCTTCATCGCCGACCTGGCCGTCGCCACGGGAGCGGGGCAGATCAAGACCGGTAGTGCGTCGCGCACCGATCGCGTGGCGAAGTACAACCAGCTCCTTCGCATCGAGGAGCAACTCGGCGACCTGGCCGAGTATCCGGGCGGTGCCATCTACGGACTCTGACATCGCGGAGCGCGGCTGCATGGGTGGACCGACGTCGTACGCCTTCCTTCACGCGCCATGAAGCGACTGGCGATCGCGATCGCGTTGCTGCTGGCGACGTACTTTGCCGTCGAGGGCGGCGAGTACGCGACCTCGGACCTCGTGCGCCAACGGTCGGCGGAGCGGGCGATGCGCGCGCGCATCGACTCGCTCCAGCGCGACCTGGACTCGCTGCGGACGCTGCGTCGGCGCATCGCGACCGACGCCTCGCTGCAGGAGCGCATCGCACGCGAGGAAAACAGCATGGTGCGGAGCGACAAGGAGTTGGTGTATCGCTTCGTCGAACCGGAGAAGGGCGCGCGATAGGGCCATTCGACTCGGACCGTGCCGCCCGGCGGTTCACTTGACTTCACCCTTCTGGTCGGTAAATTCACGTTCTCCTGACGCGGGGTGGAGCAGCCTGGTAGCTCGTCGGGCTCATAACCCGAAGGTCGCGGGTTCAAATCCCGCCCCCGCTATTCGCAAACGCGGCCCCTCGGGGTCGCGTTTGTGTTTTCAGCTCACCCCGGTGAGGCCCGACATCACGAACACGGTCCGCGAGCCCACGGAGAGGTACGGCAGCCCCGAGATGCCGAGCTTGCGGAGTTCGTTGGCGAGCGTGGGGTCTGGCGTGTCGACCGCCACACCGATCATCGCTGGTGCGCCACCGGCAGCCGGCCAGTATTCGTAGTCCAGTGTGTACTCGGCGCGCGTGAACTGGAAGCCAGCCGGCAGGAACTTCTGGAGACCGGCCGGCACGGCACCGGAGGCCGCTTCCATCGGGAAGGTGCCCTTGTCCGTCTGGTGCGAGAGCAGGGCATCCCGGGCGACGCGCACATCGGCGATCGCGGCACGCGAGACGGCGCGCTTGCGCACCTCCCAGAGGCGTGGTGCGGCGATGCGGGCGACGATGCCGAGGATCGTGAGCACCACCAGCATCTCGACGTAGGTGAATCCGGCGCGACGCTTCATCGGCTGGTGGTCCTCAGGATCGTGGACAGGTCTTCGGCGTTGATCGCCGGTGCGAGGTCGGTGTCGTAGGTCAGCAACGTCACCCCAACTTGCAGCTGCAGGAGGTATCCGTTGTTGCCCGTGGGCTTGAGGACCATGCCCGGGTCGCCCACGTTGGCGTCGAGCAGGTTCGCGGGGACACGCCCATGCTTGGCGATGAAGGCGTCCACACGGCGCGCCGCCAAGTTCAGCGCGAGGCGCCCGCTGGCGAAGGTGTATGCGGCCGGCGGTGCCTGGACCCTCGCGGAACCAGCCTGGGGCAATGGGGCGAACCAGGCCGCGACGCAGGCAATGGCCGCAAGTGTCGCGACGATCGGGCGGCGCACGCGATCCCGGGTCCGCTGCTGGGCCTCGGCCTTGGCCTCTGACTCGAGTTCAACGCGGCGCTCCTGCATGAAATCGGCGACAATAGATGCCGCGGATCCGTTGGCCGGCTGACTGGGAGGGGGACGCGCGGTCGCTGAGTCGCTTGGGGGGGCATGGCGGGAAACAGGGGTACGGCGATGCCCTTGAGTCTCGGCAACTCGGTGCCGAAACCCGAATCGAGCACCGGGCCTAGGCCACGAGGGGGAGTCCTGCTATGCTTCCTGCTCGCTTTTTTCCGCGAAATCGGCTGGGTAGCTCAGGTGGTTAGAGCACGGCACTCATAATGCCGGGGTCGCCGGTTCGAATCCGGCCCCAGCTACTTCTTTGCCCTCAATCGCAGGGTTGCACATTTCGTCTGCCCGTTCCGCCCACCGCGTGTACCGCGGCCTGGTAGCCACGGCGCTGCTGCTTGGCGCCGCGTGCGGCGGGGATCCCCCGACCCAAACCGATGGGGTCGCCAGGGTCGAAGTCACGACCCCGAACCCGGTCCTCAAGCTCGGGGAGAGCAGGAACCTCACTGCACTCGCCTATAATGGCCGGGGCGCTGTCGTTTCCTCCCCGGTGACCTGGAGCTCCAGCGCCCCCGGGGTCATCAGCGTGACGGGGGCAGGCGTTGCGACCGCCGTGACGTCTGGAACGGCCTCCATAACCGCCTCCTCCGGGGGTAAGAGCGGCCAAGTCGCCCTCACAGCCGAGCGTAGCCGGGTGGCCCGCGTTGTTCTGGGGTCCGGGGTGCCCGATGAGGTGTTGCTCGGTGCTGCGGTGAACTACCGGGTCAGTCCGTTCGACGCCGAGGGGGCGGAAGCCGTGGGCTGGACCCCGACGTGGTCGGTCTCCGACACCAGCGTCCTGCGAATCGACCAGACGGGTGCGGTCCGCGCGGTTGGGGCGGGGCAATCCCAGG
>CAZVDJ010000275.1:0-6159 GCA_964626245.1 uncultured Gemmatimonadaceae bacterium | reverse complement strand
GTGCGGCCGACGCGGCCGGCGCGGCCACCCGTGCGGTGCTCATGCTGCACGGCTTCGGCGACACGCCGCAGACCGTCGCCCGTCAGGCGCAAGCGCTGCACCTCCAGGGGTTCTCGGTGCACGCCCCGCTCCTCCCCGGACACGGACGGTCGCTCACGGCGTTTCGCGCGAGTAACGCCGCGCAGTGGCACGCCGCCGCGCGCGACGCATATCGCGCGCTCTGTGACACGCACGATGCCGTGTCGATCGTCGGGCTCTCGATGGGAGGCGCGCTGGCGACGTCGCTCGCCGCCGAGGCCGAGCGTGCGGCTGCAACGGGGGCGCCGGGGTGGCGCGCGCCGAGTGCCGTCGTCCTCGTGGCTCCCTTTCTGGAGGTCTCCGCGCGCGGACGCCTCCTCACCACGATCTGGCCGCTCTGGTCCCTCGTGCGCGCCTGGATCCCGGGGCGCGCCGAGGCGTCCATCCGCGACCCGCGCGCGCGCGCGGCATCGTTAGGCTACGGGCTCTCCACGCCGCGTCTCCTGCACCAGCTGCGCCTGGTGGTCGACGCGGCGCACCGCGCTGTGCCGCAGCTGCGCGCCCCCACACTCATGATCTGCTCCACGGCCGACTATCGCGTCCCCAGGGAGGCCGCCCAGCGCGCGTTTGCACGGCTCGAGTCGGCCGAGAAACAACTCCTGTGGATGGAGCAGAGCGGCCACGTCCTTACCGTCGACTACGACGCCGACCGGGTGACCGCCGCGATGCTCGACTGGCTGGAGCGCCACTCGCCCGTCGACGGCTAGCCGTTCGCTCGCCTCCACGCGCCTGGTCTTCGAGGCGGAGTGATGGAGAGACCGGCAGTTTGCGAGACCTGAGTCGCCGCGCGCCGCTCACGCCTTGCTCGCGCGGGAGCGGGCCAGTTTCGGCCTGACCTCACCGAATCTGAAGCGTCCTTCCAGCAACGGGTTAACGCGCTCACATCCCACCTGAGCACCCGCCGTCACGTCTCGAGACATCCGCGCGCCGCGATCCGCGAGGCGTGCCGCCGACCCCGTTGGCCCGTGGCGATTTGCATGGGCGATGGAACGTCCGACGTCATCAGTGTCAACAAAACGTACAGCGTCTCGAATCGTGACCGCGCTGCGGATCGCTCGTCGAGAAGGCGAACGTCCGAACGGTCGTGTTCGCCAATGCAGCCCTCGCCAGTGCCGGCTCGGGACCAGGCGAATCGGTCATCGGACCATGAACCCGAACGGTTCCCCCTGACTCTCATCCACACGAGGATCACGCCATGAACGCCCGCTGCACCCGTCGCTCCATCCGCCCCCTGTTCGCCGCCGTCGCCCTCCTTGCCGTCACCGCCACAGCCGCGCAGGCGCAGGCTGGACTCCTCTCGAACGCAGCGACGGTCTCGCTCAGCGCCGCCAAGCAGGCCTCGCTCACGATCGCCATCAACTCTGGCGGGACGCAGAGCATGAGCACGCTCACCGACAACCAGGTGAACAACTTCGCCACGCCGGTCAACATCACGACGAGCTGGGATATCAACCCATCGGCGGCCGCGGTGGCACTCGTGGGCTACTTCTCCAACCCCACGCAGGCGCTGGCCAACGGCACGGACTATCTCGCGTCGTCGCTGGTGAAGGGGCGCCTCGGGACGAGCGGTGCCTTCAATCCATTCACCGGCGGTGTCGTGACCGGTGGGTCGAGCTCCGTCGGTGTCGCCGGCGGTTCGCTCACGCTCTTCACGCAGACCATCAACGGCACCAACAAGAAGTCCAACCGCACCGACGATCTCTACCTGCAGATCGACCTCACCGGCCAGACCGCGACTGCCGGCACCTACACGGGGACGCTCAACCTGCGGGCGATCACGCAGTAGCACGGCGCGCTGTCCGGCTCCGTCGAACTCCCCCGTCCCCGGCGACATCTCATGCGGTCCATCCATCGGCCGACATCCAGGCGGTCCGTCGAGACACGAGCGCACGCGCACGGGAGCCACGTGCTCGCGCGGCGACTGCTCGCGAACCGTGCGCCCGCCCGCCGTGCGATCGCCACCCTGGCACTTGCCGGCCTGGGCGTCGCGGTCCCCGCACGTCTCCCGCTGGCCGCGCAGACGGTGCGCCCCGCGGTGGTCGAGTATCCGGTCCAGGGGCGCGGGACGTTCGCGCTGGTCAACGAGACACTCTTTCCGCTCACCGTGGTCCTGGAGCCGCGTGGGTTCGCCGTCGCCGAGGACGGGACGCTCTCCGACGTGGCGTTCGACACGTCGAACGTGGAGTTGCGCCTGTCGGCCATGTCCTTCCGCATTCCGCCCCTCGCGACGTACACCGTGTCCTATGAGGCGCGCGCGCGGCGGCTTCCGGCCTGGTTCATGGTGCTGGCGGCCATGACCGGTGCGCGCACGGCCAGCGGCATCAACGTCAGGCTCGAGCTGCCGCACGTCGTGTATCTCCTGCAGAAGGACCCGCTGCAGAAGTCGTCGGTGGCGGTGCGCGGCTTTGCCTTCGACAGCGCGCAGCGCAAGGCGGTGCTGGAGCTGGAAAACACCGGTGATGGTCTGGGGCGCGTCCTCTCCTCGGAACTGAGCATCGGTGGCCGGCACGGCACTCCCTTCGGCGGCTTCCCGCTCTTTCCGCAGAGTCGCCGACGGGTGGAGGTGCCCTGGGATGGTGCCGAGGCGCCCGATCGCGTGATGCTGCGCTTCGCGCACTTCGTCGTGGACGAACGGCGCGACACGGCTGCCCGTTAGGCGGTCGTGCGCGCCATGTCACGACCGCGTCGGGCTCGCCGCGCGCCATGGACGCTGGCGGTTGCGCTGGCGGCCGCGCTGCTGCTCGTGCAGCCCGGTCCGTGGTCCGCGGCATCGGCGCAGGTCGGGAGCATCGCGACGGCGGCCCCGGTCCTCTCGCCCGTGGGGTTGTGGCGGAGCGCGGCCGACGAGTCTGGACCGGGGGCGCTCGCGCCCACGTTGTCGCTCCGCATCGCGAGCGGCGCCACGCAGCACCTGGCAGCGGTCACCGACAATGCGCTCAACAGCTTTCCCACGCCCGTGAGCGTCACCACCGAATGGGCGCTCACGGGGATTGTCTCACGCATCGACCTGGTGGGTTACTTCGCCTCACCCACCGCAGCGCTCAGCACGACCGGTGCGTCCATTCCCACCAGCCGGCTCCTGGGGCGCATGGTCACCGGCCGCCCCACCACCTACCGCCCGTTCACCGAGAGCGCGATCTCGAGCGTGGGTGTCGCCGGTGCGTCGCTGCACCTCTTTCGGCAGTTGGTCATCGGGCCGGTCAACGGGACGGGGCGACGCACCGACCAGCTGGAGCTGCAGCTGGACCTGCGCGGCGCGCCGGGGCTGGCGCCGGGCACCTACACCGGGACACTCACGCTGCGCGCCATCGCCTACTGACCATGCGCTTCGACGCCGCTCTCCCGCGCCGCCGCGCGACCCTGCACGTCCTCGCGCTCGCCGGCGCGCTCGTCGCCGCGCTTGGGGGAGCGCCGCACGGCGTTCAGGCGCAGGTCTTTCAGCTGCAAGGCGGCGGCTCCTCCCTGTTCGAGGGCTATGGCGGCGTGGTGAACGTGTGGGGCAATGGCTACGAGGCGTCGCTCGGCGTGGGATACCTCGACGGCCTCACGCTCGGCTGGTCCGCCCGGCGGCTCCTGGGGGGACGCGACACGCTGCGCCTGGGGAACGACGCACTTCCGTTCGTGCTCGACACCGACGTGTTCGGCACGGGAAGCGTGATCCTGGCCCAGGGAGCCTCGCTGCAGCGCCGGCGCGGACGCACCATGCTGCACGTCTTTGGCGGCGCCAGTGCCGATGCCGTTGCGGCGCCGTACTTCGCCTCCAGCCGCCCGACTCGCGCCATGGCCTATGCGCGAGCGCAACACGACGTCCATCGCACGCTGTCGCTCGTTGGACACGCCGTTGCCGCTGCCAGGCAGTCGCTGCTGGCCAGCGTTCGGTGGACACCGGCCAGGGCGCTTACCGCCAGCGCGGCCGCTGGGGTGGGGAGCAACGCGTGGTACACGGCCGCCGCGCTCGATGCCCGTACGCGGCGCCTGGATGTGCGCGCCGCGTACGTCCTTCCCGGACACGGCTTTCGCCGAGCGGATGCCCCCATGCCGCTGCAGAGTGAACTGGAACGCGAGAACCTGCTGGTCACCTGGCGGCCTGCCGGCTCACTCTCCCTGTCGGCGGGGCGCCAGCATTTCCGGCAGGACTCGGCCTTTCGCGGGATCGCCCCGCGCGCGTCGCTCAACCAACTCAGCGCTGCCGGCACGCTCCTGGGCGTGAGCCTCTCCTCGGGGCTCTTCATCTCGCGCGCGGCGGGGGCGAGCAACGTGAGCTCTTCGCTGTCGGCGCGCCGGACAGTGGGTCCGTGGCTGGAGGGCGAGCTGTACCTGCTGCGCGTGTGGGAGCCAGCGCCGTCGCGTATCTCCACGCCCGTGCTCCTGCTGCGCGAGCGCGTGACGCCACGCGTCTCCCTGTTGCAGGTTGTCACGCGGGATCGCGGGCGCACCTCGGTCAACTTCGGCGGTGCCTTCACGTCAGGCATGCATGCCATATCCCTCGACTACCAGGTGGCACACTCGCCGTACCTCACGGCCAACCCGTTCGTGCAGACCATCGGCGTCAACGCCCGCGTGCAGCTGGGAGGCTACGCCCTCAGCGTCGGCTCCTTCGTGACGCCCGATGGCCGCGTACACTATTCGGCGCAGGGCAGCACCTTCATGTACCGGGGGATGGGGCCGGCCTCGACGTCGCCAATCGCCGGAACCGGCGGCGGGCGCGTGGCCCCGTTCATCATCAGCGGGCGCGTCGTCGATGAGGAGGGGGTGGGCGTGGAGGGCGCGGCACTGGAGATCGGGAGCGAGGTCGTCTACACCGACTCGCGCGGGCACTTCTTCCTGAGACGTTCGACCGCGGAGCGCCTCGCCCTCCGCGTCCTCGTGGACGACTTCCTCTCGGCCGGGACGTATGAGGTGGTGCAGGCCCCCGCCTCGGCAGCTGCAACACGCGAGGCGCGCAAAGGCGGCGCGTCGCTCACCATCGTGGTGCGACGGGTGCGCCCGGGCGCCGCGCGGGCGCCCGGTACCTGACGAGCCAACCCGCCGACGACCAGCGTCGTCGCCGTGCCTCATCGGCGCGTGGCTGCCCGGCGCCGCTGCCCTGCTGCCCGCCGGCTGCTAGCGGGGCGTGACGATGACCAGGTCGCGCGTGACCACGATCGGCAGGACGTCGCGCTCGCGGGGGACCAGGCGAAGGTGCACCCGCCAGCGCGCGGGACCCTCCATCGCGTCACCAATCGCCACGGCGCGAAACGCCGCGACGGTGGCTGACGCCGACCTGGGTGTTGCCTCCGACGGGCCCGTTGCAGCCGACGAGTCGGTCGACACCGTGATCCACTCGGCGCCGGCCTGGCGCAGCGCGCCGGTCCCATCGCGCACGAAGAGTTGCATCCCCTGCGCTGCTGGCGTTGCCTCCGCGACCACGCGCACGTCGACGCGCGCGAGGGCGAAGGGGGCTGCAGGAAGCGCCACGCCGGCGTCCACCACCGACGGACCACGACGCACGGTGACCGTGCCGGGATCGGCGGCTGTCGCGCGAAGCGCGGGAGGAGCAGAGACCGTGAGCGACACCGCAGCCGTGCGCGAACGCAGTCCCTGCGCCTGCGCAAGCCGGGGGAGGAGCAGGAGCCAGGTGGCCAGCGCGCCTAACGCGAGCCACCCCCAGCGCCGTGCGCCATCCCAGGTGGCAGCCCGCGGCTGGCGGCGCCGTGGGGGCGTTCGCTGGCCGGCACGTGGCGGCACACGACGGCCTTGGCCGCCGAACCGTCCCGTTCCGCCACTTCCGCCAATCCCGCCGGCGCCGCTCGCGCCGCTCCATGAGCCGTGTCGGTCCATGCGCTGGAGTCTCGGACGCACCGGGGGAAGAACTTCAGTCGGGGGCTTCACGGCCCGTCACCCCCCGGAGCGGCGTCGCGTTTCGCCGTGGGCCAGCTGCCAGTAGGCCCCTCCCGGAAGTCCCGAGGCCTCCCACGCGGCGCGCGCGCGCCGCGGCGGCTCGTCCATTGGCTCGTCGGTGAGCTTGAACGTCCCCCAGTGCATGGGGACCATGGCGGTCTGGCCGGCGCTCTCGTGCGGCGCGCACAGGTCCAGGTACGC
>CAZVDJ010000274.1:2802-6164 GCA_964626245.1 uncultured Gemmatimonadaceae bacterium | reverse complement strand
ATGATGATCCAGGGGGTTGCCCTCTGGCTCTTTCCCCGCCCGGACAGGGATGACAGCCGTTATGATCCCCGGGTGGTCGCGCTGAGTTGGTGGGCAATGACGCTCGGGACGATACTGTAGGCTGTCGGCCTCTTCTTCTACACGATGTGGTCGCGGGTGCGTGCCGTCGGGAGTGCGGTGCGGGAGGCCCGCGGCGAGCGATTCTAGGCGAGGGACGAGCGTGGGGAAAACGCGAATCGAAGGTCGGTCGCCGAGGCGGCGATCGGCGGTGTTTCCGGGCGTCATCGTGCTGCTCCTGGCCGCAGCGCCTGCGGCCGCGCAGCCGCGCGTCACGCGGGAGAATACAACCGCGTGGCTTGCCCTGTTCGGCGATGTCGAAGTCGCACGCAACTGGTTCGTCGACTACGAGGCGCAGGTGCGGCGCGAAGGGCCGGTGCAGCACTGGCAGCAGTTCCTGCCGCGCCTCTCCATCCGTCATCGCTTCCACCCCAACGCGCAGGTGAGCTGGGGGGTCACCACCCCGGAGACGTGGCCCTACGGCAAGACGCCGGTGACCTATCGTTTCCCCGAGCGCCGCATGTGGGAGCAGCTACTCCTTACGCATGCGGCAGGACGCGTGACCCTCTCGCATCGCTACCGGCTGGAGCAGCGGTGGCTGGGGCGCGTGGTGGAAGAGAACGGCGAGGAGCGCGTGGCCAACTGGGTGCGCTCCAACCGCATTCGCTACCGCGCGGCCGGCGTCATCCCGCTGCGTGGCGCGACGCTGGACGTGGGCGAACCGTACGCCAACGTCAACGGCGAGCTGTTCATCAACTGGGGCGCCAACGTGGCCTCCAACGTCTTTGACCAGTACCGCCTGAACGCCATGTTGGGCCTGCGGCTCACGAACGGGGTGCGCCTGGAGGCCGGCTACCTGGAGCAGCTCGTGCTCCGCCCCAACGGGCGGCAGCTCGAGCGCAACCACACGATGATGGTGGCGCTCCTCACCAGCCAGTCGCTGGTACGTTAGGCAACTCGGGCTACTGGAAGAGCCCCGCCCGCGCCGCCGAGGTGATCTCCTTGACCACCGGGTGCGTGATGCGCCGCTCCACCGAGATGGCGTAGAAGCGCTCCTTCACCGACTCCACCCGCCCCACCGGCTTCACCTCGTACTGGCGCGTGACGTCGCCCTCGATGGCCGTCGGGGCGGCAAACAGCCCGATGCCGCCCTGCCCGAAGACCTTCAGCACCGCGCTGTCGTCGATCTCGGCCACCACGCGCGGGCGCACACCCACCGAATCGAACCACGCCGTGAGCGACCGGTGCAACGCGGTGTCCTCGGGCGGCAGGAGGAAGGGGGCGCCATCCAGCGATTCGGGAAAGCGCCGGCGGTACTGCGTCGCCAGCGCCGGGGACCCGTAGATCGACACGTCGGTCTCGCCGAGCAGGTGGTTGAAGGCGCGCACGTTCGCGCTGGCTCCCACCGGCGCATCGGAGATCACCAGGTCCAGCGAATGGATGGAGAGGTCGGCCAGCAGTCGTTCGGGCTTGTCGTCGCGGATGACCAGGTGCACGGCGTCGTTGTCTCGCATCACCGGCGCCAGCAGGCGAAACGAGATCAGCTTGGGCACCTGGTCCCCCACCCCCACGATGAGGCGCTGGGGCCGACCACTCGGCCGCCCTGCCATCGTCTCCATCATCTCCCGCCCCAGCAGGAAGATCTCGTCCGCATACCGATAGACGAGGCGCCCGACGTCGGTCAGCGCCAGGTTGCGCCCGCGCTTCACGAAGAGCTTCTCCCCGAACGCCTTTTCCAGCAGGCGGATCTGCGAGCTCACCGCGGGTTGGGTGAGGTTGAGCTCCTGGCACGCCTTGGTCACGCTCCCGGCGCGTGCCACGGTCCAGAAGTACAGCAGGTGGTGGTAGTTGAGCCAGGACATGGGGCGGCAGTCGTCGACGTATAACGAATTCTGCTCGTGAACGCTCGAATGGGAGCAAAGGTTCTCGAACGACCGCCCCCGCGCCACCTCCATCGCCCCGGCATGGGAGGGCGAAGGGTGCGCTCCGGCGCTGGGAGCGAACTGTCCTACTGTCGGGGATCGAGCCCCGCGCGCCGAAGCCGGTCGCTCACCGCCTCCCACGACGGGTCCGCCGGCGGCGCTTCGACCAGCGCCACCTGGCACTGCGCGTCGTCGATCCGATGCAGTGCGGCGTACAGCTCCCGCGCGTACCCTTGGGCGTCGCTGGGCAGCGCGACGAGCAGAGGCGCAGGGCCGGCGTAGTCCACCTCCCTCGGAAGCACCGTTCCGTGACGCCAGAGAATCGCCACCCGGCTGCCGGCCGGTGCCGCGTCCGCGAGCTGGCGCGCGAGTGCCGAGGGATGCGTGGACTCGAGCCGCACGAGTCGCGCGCGCGGTGCGTAGTGCCGCTCGATGAGTCCGGGTGACGGGCGCGGGTCGTCGCCGGCCGGCGCGTGCGCCAGCACGTCGATAGGCCCGGCCACTCGCTCGATCGCCTCGCGCGAGACGCCGCCCGGTCGAAGGAGCACGGGACGCGCCCCCGTCACGTCCAGTACGGTCGACTCGATGCCGACGTCGGTGGGGCCACCGTCCAGGATGAGGGGGACGGTACTCCCCATCTCGCGCGCCACGTGCGCCGCGGTCGTGGGCGAGACGCGGGTGAACGGATTGGCGCTGGGTGCCGCGATGGGGACGCCCGCGCGCGCGATGAGCGCACGCGCCACCGGATGCGATGGAACGCGCACTCCAACTCCCGGCAGCCCCGCCGTGACCACGTCAGGTACCTCGTCGCGCCGCGGGAGGACCAGCGTCAGCGGGCCGGGCCAGAAGGTCCCCGCAAGGAGACGGGCCACGGGTGGGATCGCGCGTGCCACGGTCGGCAGTTCCGACGCGTCGGACAGGTGCACGATGACCGGATTGAATGCCGGGCGCCCCTTGGCGGAAAAGATGGCGCGTACGGCGTCGGCGTCGAACGCGTTGGCCCCGAGCCCGTAGACCGTCTCCGTGGGGAAGGCGACGAGCCCACCCGCGCGAATGACGGCCGCCGCCTCCTCGATGGCGGCGTCGAAGGCGGCCGTCTGGGCGGGGTCGGCGACGAGGATGCGCGGGCGAGCGTCGTGGGACACGAGAGGCGCAGGCGTGAGTGAGGCGGAAATCTAGCCGGGGAGAAGGGCGCCCTCGCCGGGTGCGCGCGGGCGGGATACGTTGCCGTCATGCCCGTCCCCTTCGACCCCATTCGGCCAAAGGAGCGCCTGTTCCAGGAAATCGTGGAGCACGTGCAGGCGCAGATCCTCTCCGGCGAACTCAAGCCCGGCGACCGCATCCCGGCGGAGCGGGAACTGGCGACGCACTTCCGCGTGAGTC
>CAZVDJ010000274.1:0-2792 GCA_964626245.1 uncultured Gemmatimonadaceae bacterium | reverse complement strand
GTCGCGCGGCGGTGCGCGAGGCGATCAAGTCGCTGGCGGAGAAGGGGCTGGTGGACGTGCACGTGGGACGCGGCACGTACGTCGCCTCGCTCACCACCGACCACGTGGTGGAGTCCATGTCGCTCCTGCTGCGCGACGTGCGCAACACGCCGGAGCACCTGCAGGAGGCGCGCGAGATCCTGGAGGTTCCCGTGGCGCGGCTGGCGGCCAGGCACCGGACGGCCGAGCACCTGGAGCGCATGCGCGCGCTCCTCAAGGCGATGGAGGCGCAGCGCCACATGACGCGCGCGTTCATCGATGCCGACAGCGACTTCCACTATGAACTGGCGCGGGCGAGCGGCAATCCGGTGCTGGAGATCGTCAGCCGCACGCTGCTCACCATGCTGCGCTCGGAGCGCGTCTTCATGGTCGGCTTCCGCGACGAGATCCACGGCGCCATCCGCTCGCACGCGCGCATCCTGGCCGCCGTGGAGGCGCAGGACGGCGAGCGCGCCGCCGCCGCGATGGCGGAGCACCTGACCCATGTCTCCGCGGTGCTGCACTCGCTGCGCGGACCCGCGCCCGTGGCCACGGAGTCGCGCTAGGTCGTGCGTGGCGCGTCCCCGAGGTGGGGGGCCTAACGCTTGGTGTGCGCCAGGGCGAAGGCCAGCAGGTCGGCCTGCTCGGCGATGAGCTTGTCGGTGGGACGGTATCCGTGCGACCCCTGCGTCTCCACGCGGATCAGGACCGGGTTGTTGCACCCGGCCGCGCCGTTGGCCTGCGCCGCCTGCAGCGTCGCGGTGAACTTGAACGAATGCGACGGGACGACCCGGTCGTCGTGATCGGCCGTCGTCACCAGCGTGGCGGGATAGCAGGTGCCGGCCTTGACGTTGTGCAGCGGCGAGTACGCCAGCAGGTAACGCAGCGCCTCCTCGTCGTCGGCGGAGCCGTACTCGGTGGCCCACGCCGCCCCGCCGGTGAACTTGTGGTAGCGCAGCATGTCCAGCACGCCCACGGCGGGGAGGGCGGCGGCAAAGAGGTCGGGGCGCTGCGTCATCGCCGCCCCCACCAGCAGCCCTCCGTTGGACCCGCCTTCGATGGCCAGGTGGCGCGGGCTGGTGTAGCGCGCGGTCACGAGGTCCTGGGCCACGGCGATGAAGTCGTCAAAGACATTCTGCTTGCGTCCCTTCATCCCGGCCTGGTGCCACTCCTCGCCGTACTCGCCGCCGCCGCGCAGCGACGCCGAGACGTACACGCCCCCCGCCTCGAGCCACGCCACGGTGGATGAGGAGAAGTAGGGGACCTGGCTCACGGCAAAGCCGCCGTAGGCGTACAGGATGGTGGGATGGCTTCCGTCCAGGGTGAGCCCGCGACGGTGCGTCACGAAGTACGGGATGCGCGTCCCGTCCTTCGAGGTGGCAAAGCGCTGCGTGGTCTCGTAGTGCGACGGCTCGAACTGCAGCGCGGGCGCCTCGAACGGCGTGCTGGCCCTGGTGGCCACGTCGTACCGGAAGACCGTGGTCGGATACAGGGGCGAGGTGAAGGCGTAGAAGAAGCCGGCCCAGTCGCGCGAGGCGCTCACGCCGGCCACCGTCCCGATGGCGGGGAGCTTCACCGTGCCCGCCGCGCGTCCCTCTCGCGTGTAGAGCGACAGCTCGCCCTTCACGTCGACCAGGCGCGAGACCACCAGGTGCGTCTTCGTCAGGTGCACCTCTTCCATCGCGTGCGCGCCCTGCGGCACCAGGGTGCGCCAGTTGGCGCGCTGCGGCCGGTCGAGGGTGAACGAGACGATGCGCCGGCGCGGGGCCTGGAAGTCGGTGCGCAGGTAGACCGTCCGCTCGTCGTTGCCGATCACGGCGTACTCGCCGTCATCGGCCTCCACCACGGTGGTCACGGGGGCGGTGATGTCGGGCGCCAGCGGGTCCCGGAGGTCGGCCACGTACAGGCGGTTGCGCGTGTCGGCGCCTTTCGACATGTAGACCCACAGGTAGCGGCCATCCTCGCTCACCTGCGCATAGACAAACCAGGACGAGAGGTCGGGGCGCGCGAAGACCTTCACGTCCTCCTCCTGCGGCGTCCCCAGGCGGTGGTAGTAGACCGTGTGGTGCTCCAGCGCCGCGCTCAGCTTCTCGGCGTCGGTGCGCGCGGGATATCGCGAGTAGAAGAACCCCTTGCCGTCGCGCGTCCACGAGAGCGCGCTGAAGCGCACCCAGCGCAACGTCTCGGGGAGGTCGGTGCCGCCGCGCACCTGGCGGACCTTCACGTCCTGCCAGTCGGCTCCCCCTTCGGAGAGCGCGTAGGCGACGTGTCGTCCGTCGGGCGATGGCTCGAACTGCGACAGCGCCACCGATCCGTCGGGCGACAGCGCGTTGGGGTCGAGGATGACCCTGGTCGGAGTGCGCGGCGACGATCGGGCCAGCACGACGAACTGCTTCTGCAGCCCGGAATTGCGCCGGTAGAAGAGGACGCCGTTGGCCAGGCGCGTGGGGAGCGTGATGCGCGGGTAGTTCCAGAGCGCGGTGAGGCGGTCGCGAAAGGAGGCGCGATGTGGGAGCTTGGAGAGGTAGTCCTCGGTGAGCCGGTTCTGCCCGGCGATCCAGTCGGCCGTCTCCGGCGAGTTGAGCGACTCGAGCCAGCGATAGGGATCGGCCACCCGGACGCCGTGCAGCGTGTCGGCGGTGTCGCCGCGCCGTGTGGGCGGGTACGAGATCGACTGGGCGGCGATGGCCATCGGAAGGGCGAGAAGGGCAAGGGCACACGCCGCCGCCGATCGCGGTAAGACGGTCATCAGCAGGGGGGCCGGAGGGTCATGG
>CAZVDJ010000273.1:0-6166 GCA_964626245.1 uncultured Gemmatimonadaceae bacterium | reverse complement strand
GCGACGCCCACCAGGTGGATGCGGCGGACGCTGGCCGGGTCGAGCGTGGTGATGACGTGCCCGACGTCAGCGGGCGCGTCGGAAGTGTCGGGTGCGGTCACGAAGCCTGCAGTCGGGGCCTAGCCCCAGAAGATGTACGCCACGAAGATCGCCGCGACGACTCCCGCCAGGTCGGCGATGAGCCCAAGGGCAACAGCATTGCGCGTCTTGCGGACGCCTACCGCGCCGAAGTACAGCGCCAGGATGTAGAAGGTCGTATCGGTTGCCCCCTGGAAGGTGGAGGCGAGTCGCCCCACGAAGGAGTCGGCGCCGTAGGTCTTCATGGCGTCGACCATCATGCCGCGCGCGCCGCTGCCGCTCAGCGGCTTCATGAGCGCCGTGGGGAGCGCCGGCACCACGTCGCTGCGCAGCCCCAGCGCCTCCAGGAGCCTGCTCAGCCCCTGCACGAGGAGGTCGAGCGTGCCCGAGGCGCGAAAGACGCCGATCGCCACCAGGATCGCCACCAGGTACGGGATGATGCGGATGGCGACGTTGAACCCTTCCTTCCCCCCTTCGATGAAGGCCTCGTAGGCGTTCACCTTGCGCCAGAGCGCCATGATCAGGAACGAGGAGATCACCCCGTACAGGATCACGTTGGCGACCACGTTCGAAATCGCCTGCACCTGCTCCTGCGGGATCCCCGTGAAGTACCAGGTGGTGGCGGCCACGAGCCCGGTGACCCCCACCAGGTACGCGAGGATCACGGGGTCGAACAGGTTGATGCGTTGCACCGCCGACGTCGCGATCAGGGCAACCAGCGTGGCGAAGTACGTCGTGATCAGGATGGGGATGAAGACGTCCGACGGATTGGCCGCCCCCATCTGCGCCCGGTACACCATGATGCTGATGGGAATCACGGTGAGCCCCGAGGTGTTCAGGACGAGGAACATGATCTGCGCGTTCGTCGCCGTGTCCTTCTCGGGGTTCAGCTCCTGCAGCTCGTTCATCGCCTTGAGCCCCAGCGGCGTGGCGGCGTTGTCGAGCCCCAGCATGTTGGCGGCGAAGTTCATGATGATGGAGCCGATCGCCGGGTGCTCGGCCGGCACCTCGGGAAAGAGTCGGCGGAAGAAGGGGCGCACGACGGTCGCCATGGCGCCGATGGCCCCGCCCTTATCCCCCACCTTCATGAGGCCCAGCCAGAGCGTGAGCACCCCCGTCAGCCCCAACGAGATCTCGAAGGCGGTCTTGGCCGAGTCGAAGGTGGCCTGCACCATCGTGGTGAAGACCGCCGTGTCACCGAAGGCGACGAGCTTCACCGCTCCCACCACCAGGGCGATGAGGAAGAAGGCAAGCCAGATGTAGTTGAGCGTCACGGCAAGGTCCCGGTGAGAAGCTCCACGAGCACGGGGACGTGCTCGCGCATCAGCACCTCGGTGGCGGCGAGGGGAAATTCGTACGTCACCACGGGGACGCCATGCTCGCCCCCCCACGACCCGAACGATCCCGGCGTCGGGTAGCCCACGTCGCGCACCAGCGGCATCCCCGTGCGCGCCGCCAGCCGGGCACCAAACGCCGACGCATTCGCGTCATCGATGCATGCCAGCGGCGCGTGCAACGCCACCACGGCGTCCGGTTTCAGCTCGCCAATGAGCGCCAGCAGCGCCTCCACCTCGGGCTCGGACCCGGCGGCCGTTCCCGTGGAAAGGACCACGTCGCTGGGATCCTCGATGGTCGAGCGGCACGTCACCGTTCCTGCGCGCCAGTTGCTTGCCGGGAAGTTGCGGTTGAGGTCCACCCCGCGCGCGTTGCACCTGGTACCGCGCACGAGCCCATCGGGGTTGGCGGCGAGGATCACCGCCGAGCGCCGGGGCGGTTCGCCGAGCTGCCGCAGCGCGCGTGACAGGGCGTACGTCGTCTCGGGTTCCTCGCCGTGGATGGCGGCAAAGAGCAGCAGTTCGCAGCGCTCCGTGGGACGCCACACCTCCAGCGGCAACCCGAGCACCGAGGTGCCGTACGTCGTCGGCGACCATGGGATCGTCCCCCAGGCCGTTCGTGGCCTGAGCGTCATGCGGACACGGCGCCGCCCGCGCCGGGGGGCGCGCTCACGTTCATCACGAAGCGCGCGTGGATCTCGTCGAGATGTTGGAGCACGACGTCCCTGAGCAGAAGGTCCGAATCGGCCAGCACCTGGCACAGCAGTGCCGGCGTGAGCTGGCGAAGGTATGGCTCCGAGACGGGGGCGTAGCTCAGGTGCCAGCGCTCGGGCGCCACTCCCCCGCGATCGGCGTCGTAAGGTCGATAGAAGCCGAACGCGGTGCCAGTCGCGATGCGCGCGTCCAGCCATTGGTGCAGTGCTCCGTGCATCCCTCCCGGATCAACCTCCGCGGGAATGAGCTGGAGCTCGTAGCCTGGGGGCGTGGTGGCGGCGTCGTACACGTCCAGGTCCGTTCCCCAGTGGTGGCGCGAGGCACCGGGAAGCGCCGACCACCGCAGGATCGCGAACGCGAGGTCGCTCGGCGAGAGCACGGTGATGTCGAGCGCTTGCGCGTCGGAATCGAGCACCGGCAGTTCGCCCCGCGCCTTGCGATTCCAGATGGACGCCTGCCGTTCGAAGCTGCGAAAGGCGCTGTGAACGCGCAGGTCGAAGCCCGCGTCGAGCGCCGCTTTGCGCAACGCGAGGAACGGATCGAGCGCGTCGACGTGCAGGCGTGCCCCTGCGCCGGCCTCGTCAGGCGCCGGGGCGAGGTGCGCGTCGTGCTGCCCCACGAGGATGAGCGAGGTGAACGGCGTCACGGGCATGCGGGAAGGATGGCGGCTGGCGGCAGTGGCGCCAGTGCCCCGTGTCCCTATCCGTGCACCGCTAACGCACCCACGCGTCGGGAATGTCCACGCCCGGGCTGAAGGTGAGTCGGGTCGGCGTCCCACCGGCGGCCGGCATGTGGTAGATCTCCTCGTCGCCGTCGCGATCGGAGGAAAAGGCCAGCCTGGAGCCATCGGGCGACCAGACCGGATACCGGTCCATCGCGGCTCCCGTGGTCAGCGCGATGGGCGTCCCGCAGCAGTTCGCCGAGATCACGAACAGGTCGGTGTTCGTCCCCTGCGCGGCGTGGTAGGCGATGCGCGTCCCGTCGGGCGACCAGGCCACGCGCGTCCCCTTGTCCAATCCGTCGAAGGTGAGGCGCGTGAGTCCGCTGCCGTTGGCGAGCATCACGTAGAGCTCGCGCGCGGTGCCGCGCGCCGACACGAAGGCGATGCGGCTGCCATCGGGTGACCAGGCCCCGCCCATGTCGTCGCCGGCATTGACCGTCAGCCGCTCCTGCGCCGAGCCGTCGCTGCGCATGCGATACAGCTCGAAGTTGCCGTCGCGTGACGAGGTGAAGAGGAGCTGCGTGCCGTCGGGCGACCAGCGCGGAAAGCCGTTGGCCCCGCGGCTGCTGGTCAGCTGCAACACGCCGCGCCCGTCGATTCCCACCACGTACACCTGGTACGTGCCGGTGCGATTGGACATGAAGGCCAGCGAGAAGCCGTCGGGCGCGTAGTCCCCCTGCTGGTCCACCGCCTGCGGCTGGCTCGCGATGGAGCGCGCCGACCCGCCCTCGGCATTCATCACGTACAGGTCGAAGGCGCCCGCGCGCATGGAGGAGAAGAGGAGCTGGTTTCCCACGCGGGGAGCCGCGCGCGCGCTCAGCAGCGCCTCCTCGCCGCCACACGCGACGCTGCAGGCAACGAGTGCGAGCGGCGCGGCGTGCCGCCACCTCCTGGACAACCTCCAACGCCTGGCAGCGACCACGACGTCCTCACGACAGCGAGACCAGTGCGCGCCGGGATATCCCCGCCGCGCGAGCCGACCAGCCACCAGCGAGCGACGCGTCGAGCGGTGGCCTCGGGCGGTACGTGCCAACGATACCTCCCCGGGCGCGGGCGACAAGGGCGCGGGAAGACTCTGGCGCTCCCTCCCTGGCGGGCACAGCTTCGCGCACCCCAGCAGCTCCCTCGGCCTCTCGCCTGTGGCTCCGGTGATCTCCTCAACCTGCAGCAACGACCGGCGGCGCTTCCTGCGCTTCCTGGCGGCCAGCCCGCTCCTCTCCGCCGCGGGGATCGACCTCGAGGCGCTGCGACGCCTGGCGGGCGACGACCCCGAGGAGGGCGGGTGGCGTCTGCTGGACGAGGTGGAGGCGAGCACGCGAGCGCTTGCGCCGCGCTCGCTCCTGCACGTCCAGCAACCGAGCCCCATTCGTTCCGCGGACGAGGCGCTCTCCGTGCTGGACTTCGAGCCCGCCGCGCGGGCCGCGCTTCCGCCGGCCCACTGGGGCTACATGGCAGGGGGCGTGGACGACGATGCCACGTTGCACGCCAACCGCGAGGGATACGCACAGCTGCAACTGCGCGCGCGGCGGCTGGTGAACGTGGCCGAGGTCGATACGTCGGTCACGCTCCTGGGTGAGCGCTGGGCCACCCCGCTGTTCGTCTGCCCCACCGGGAGCCAGCGCATGCACCACGCCGACGGCGACGTGGCCACGGCGCGCGCCGCGCGAGCCGGCGGGCACCTCATGATGCTGAGCGGCGTCACCACCTCGAGCGTCGAGGCCGTGAACGAGGCATACGGACGGCCGGTCTGGTACCAGCTCTACCCCACCGACGTGGATGACGTGGCGCACGCCATCGTGCGGCGGGCAAGCCGCGCGGGGTGCCCGGTCCTCATCCTCACCGTCGACCTCAACGCGGGGCGCAACAGCGAGACGCAGTCGCGCTTCGCGCGGCTGGACAGCCGGACCTGCTCGGAGTGTCATGCGCCAGGGCTTGCCGGCTACACGCGTCGCAAGCCGATGTTCGATGGGCTCGACGTCTCCCGCATCACCACGTTGGAGAATCCGTCGATGGACTGGGGCTGGATTCGGCGCTGCCGCGCCGTGGCGCCGCGCATGAAGCTCGTCCTCAAGGGGATCGTGACGCGCGAGGACGCGGCGCTGGCCGTCGCCAACGGCGCCGACGCCATCGTCGTCTCCAACCATGGCGGGCGCGCCGAGGAAAGCGGGCGCTCCACCATCGAGTCGCTGCCCGAGGTGGTGGCGGCGGTGCGCGGCCGCATTCCCGTCCTGCTCGACGGCGGGATCCGGCGCGGCACCGACATGGCCAAGGCCATCGCGTTAGGTGCCACGGCGGTCGGCATCGGACGCCCCTACCTGTGGGGGCTCGCGTCGTTCGGCCAGGCGGGAGTGGAAGCGGTCCTCACCATCCTGCGCCGGGAGTTCACCCTCGCCATGCGGCAGCTGGGCGTGCGCACGGTGCGTCAGATCGGCCCCGCCCACGTCGTGCGGCGCGGCGTGACGGCCACGCCACGCCCCTGAGCCGGCGCCGTCACCGGCGGTAGGTCACGCGCCCCCCCATCACCGTCAGCACCGGCCTGGCGCGCAGCAGCGCCTGCGGCTCCACGCCCAGGATCTCCTCCGACAGTACCACGAAGTCGGCGAGCATTCCTTCACGCAGCACCCCGAGCTCGTGCTCCCGAAAGGCGGCGTAGGCCGAGCCGGCCGTGTAGTGTCGCAGCGCCGCCTCCACCGAGATGCGATGCTGCGGATGCCACCCGCCCGCCGGTGTCCCGTCGGGTAGCTGCCGCGTGACCGCCGTCCACGTGCCCAGCAGGGGATCCATGGGAAAGACGGGGTAGTCGCTCCCGAACGCCTGGCGAGCCCCGGCGTCGTCGAGCGCCTTGAAGGGCATGGCGTTCGCGCTGCGCGCGGGGCCGAGCATGGGAACGTAGTTCTCCAGGGTCGTCTTGTCCGGCGTGGCAAAGATCGCCTGCGTGGAGGCGATCACCCCCAACTCTGCAAAGCGGGGAAGGTCGGAGGGGTCGGGGACCTCGAGGTGCTCCACCCGCGGGCGCCGGTCGCGCGCCCCGTTGCGCCTGGCCACCTCCCCGAAGGCATCCAGCGCCATCCGCACGGCGCGGTCGCCGATGGCGTGCAGCTCCACCTGGAGCCCGGCGCGATCGTAGCGCGCCACGGCGTCGGCCAGCGCCCCGGCCTCCCAGCGCGGCAATCCCTTCCCCTCGCCAATCGCGTACGGTGCCAGCATGGCCGCCGTCGCCGCGTCCACCGTGCCATCCAGCATCCCCTTCGCGATGCCCGTGCGCAGCAGCGCCCCTGACCAGCGCGCGGTGCGCTCGCCGAACTCCGCGAGCGCGAGC
>CAZVDJ010000272.1:0-6172 GCA_964626245.1 uncultured Gemmatimonadaceae bacterium | reverse complement strand
CGCACCGCGAGCGGGATGAGCGTCTCGGGGAACGGGTAGGGACCGTAGTTGTTGGAGCAGTTGGTGACGATCACCGGCAAGCCGTACGTCTGGCGCCAGGCGCGCGCGAAGTGATCGCTCGCGGCCTTCGAGGCGGCATACGGTGAGTTGGGCCGGTACGGCGACTCCAGGCTGAAGAGTCCGTCCGCGCCCAGCGCTCCAAAGACCTCGTCCGTGGAGACGTGCAGGAAGCGGAAGGCGTCGCGGCGCTCGCCCTCCAGCGCGTTCCAGTAACGCGTGGCCTGCTCCAGCAGGGTGAAGGTCCCCACGACGTTGGTGTGCACGAAGGCCGCCGGGCCATCGATGGAACGATCGACGTGCGACTCAGCGGCCAGGTGGATCACCGCGCGGGGTTGGTGGCGGCGGAGGATCGACTCGACCTGTTCGGCGCTGGCGACGTCGGCGTGCTCGAACACGTAGCCGGGGGCCGACTCCGCCTCGGCCAGCGAGGCGCGATGGCCCGCGTAGGTCAGGACGTCGAGGTTCACGACCGAAAGGCCGCGCTCCAGGACGAGATGCCTGACGAGCGCGGAGCCGATGAAGCCGGCCGCGCCGGTGACGAGAATGGGTGCGTCTGTTGGTGCGGCTGTTGGTGCGTCTGTTGGCGCGTCGCGCACGAGGTCGCCCTCACGAGGTGGCCGGTCGGCGGCATCCCGAGACGGGGGCCGCGAACCATCGCGAAAGGCAAGCCGGGGGCCATCCCTTGGTGCCACGCGCCGGCGTGACGGAGGCGGCGTGCTAACTCAACGTCCTGCCAATGCTTAGGGGGCGGCGACGGGCCGCCGGGAGGTCACGCCGGCTCGGCGTCGACGAAGATCTCCGAGGCCAGCGCCGGGAACTTCTTGCCGAGGTGATAGAGCCCATCGAGCATCGCCCGGTCGATTGTGCCGCCGTCGACGAGCGCCTGCATCTGGGCGTGCGTGAAGGGCTTGAGCAGGTACCCGCCACGCGCGACCGGCCGGAAGCCGGCGGCCATGACGAGCGCGTCGAGCGAGGCGGCGTCGAAGATGCGCGCCTGCTGGAGTGCCACCTGCTGCGCCGACAGCGCCGTGACGGCCGGGATGAGCCCCATGGCCACCGCCAGCTCCCGATGGAAGGAGCCGGCGTTCGGGACGTTGCAGTGGATTTGCGTGCCGGCGGTGCACAGGGCACGCACGCCCTCGAGGACGCTGGCGGGGTCGGGGACCTCGTGCAGCAGGCTACTGAGCACGATGATGTCGAAGTCGCCGGCGCCGAAGGTGCTGGCGTCGACCGCCGCCTCGATGGTGGCCGTGACCACCCGGACACGAGGATCGCCCGCCGTCAGCTGCATGGCCTGCGCGGCGAAGGCCTCGGCTGGCTCCACGATCGTCCAGGCCCGGAAGTCGGCTGCGTGCAGCGACAGCGGCTCACGACCGCACCCCACCTCCAGGATGCGCTGGCCGCCGAGTGCGGCTAGGCGTTCCAGCACGGCCCGGCGCCGATACTCCACCTGGAGCCCCTCGAACGGGAGCCCGTCGTACGCGTCGGCATAGCGCGTGAGGTCGCGCGCGGCGGCAGGCGCGGGGGCGTCCGGCGCGCTGCCGTCCGGGCGCTGGGTGGAGAAGGGAGGGGGCGACATCGTGCAGGGACGGTTCTCGCGCGCCATAAGCAACGCGGCCGCGCCGTGAAGCGGCGTAGCGCGGCGTAGCGCGGCGCAGGGCGGCGTAGCGACGTGCAGCGCAGCGCGTCCTGAGGCCGGGAGCCCGCCGGTGACTCGGCGAGCCATCATATAGTCTCTCCCCACAACGGCTCCCTCCCACACGTGATCCCCACCAATCCCTTCACCCTTCCGGCCGTCCACGTCGGCCCCGCGCGTCGCACGCCGCGGGGCGTGGCAGGCGTCCCTGGTGTGTGCGCGGCGGTCGTGCTGGGGATCGCGCTGGCCGTGATGGGCGGGTGGAGCCTGGGGATCGCCGAACTCCGCGCGCTGGGGCCGGCGACACAGGCGGCCATGAACCCCACCGTGGCGCTCGGCTTCGCGTTGCTCGCCGTCGCCGTTCGCGCCATCACCGCCGAATCCGGTGCGCGCCGCAAGCTGGCCCGCTCGCTGGCGATTGCCGTCGCGACGGTGGCCATCCTGCGACTGGTCGAGGCGCTCTCGGGCATCCCCATCGGCATCGATTCGTTTGTCATGCCCGAGGCCATGCAGTCCACGGACGATGGACGCGACAACCGCATGGCCGTGGCCGCCGCGCTCAACTTCACGCTGCTCTCCTCGGCACTGGTGCTCCTGACCGTTCGCCCCTTCCGTGGGCGTGACGTGGCGGCGCAGCTCCTCGCCATCCTGGCGCTGCTGCAGGCGCACGTGGCGCTCATCGGGCACCTGTACCGCAGCGGGTGGTTCGACACCGTCGGCCAGTTCAACCGGATGGCCGTGCCGACCGCCGTTGCCTTCCTCCTCCTCTCCGTCGCGGTCCTCGCGCTGCGTCGCGACTCGGGAATCGTCGCCATCGTCCTGGGAGACGGACCGGGCGCAACGCTGGCGCGTCGGCTCCTTCCGGTGGGGATCCTGGCGCCAGCGATCGTGGGGTGGATCGCGATCTGGGGGATGCGAGCCTCCGACGCTCCGGCGCATCCCGAGCTGGTGGTCATGCTCGTCGCGGTGGCCATGATCGTCGTCTTCGTGGCGGTGATTGCCTGGAACGCCACGCAGATGCACGAGACCCACGTGGAGCGCACGCGTGCCGAGCGTGCGCTGCGCCACAGCGAGGCGCGCTTTCGGCTGCTCGCCGAGAACGGCAGTGACGTCGTCTCGCTGCACGATGTCAGCGGACGGATCCTCTACGTCTCGCCATCGTCGGAGCGCGTGCTGGGCTACTCGCCCGACGAGGTGGCGCGCATGGCGCCGTTCGCGCTCGTCGTGCCGGAGGACAGCGCGCGGTTGCATCGCCACTTCGAGGAACTCGTGCGCGGGGCGCCGGCGACGTCGCACGCCTGCCGCATGCGCCACAAGGCGGGACGCGTCCTCTGGCTGGAGATGATGTGGCGCGCCATCACCGACGAGGAAGGCCGCGTGGTGCAGGTGCAAGCCTCGTCACGGGACGTGACCGAGCGCAAGGACTACGAACGCCAGCTCGAGGACGCCCGGCGCACGCTCCAGGCGCAGCAGGAGCGGCTGCTCGAAGCCAACGCGAGCCTGGCGGCGCTCGCCGCGCAGGACGGACTCACCGGACTCCGGAACCGACGGGCCTTCGAGGAGCGCATGACGGAGGAGCTGCTGCGCATGCGGCGCTCCGCCCAGCCCGTTGCCTTGCTGCTGCTCGACATCGACGACTTCAAGACCTTCAACGACTCGTTTGGCCATCCGCGTGGTGACGAGGTGCTGCGGCAGGTGGCCCGTCACCTCTCGCGGGCGGTGCGCGACTCGGACCTCGCGGTGCGATACGGCGGCGAGGAGTTCGCGGTGATCCTCCCCGGGAGCGATCTCTCGAGCGCCGGTGAGGTGGCCGAGCGACTGCGGGCGGCGATCGAGGGCGCGCACTGGAGCGAACGTCCCATCACGGTCAGCGTGGGTGTTGCCGTCGCGGCGACGCCAGCGGCGACGCTCCCCGACCTGCTGGAGCACGCCGACCGCGCGCTCTACCGCTCCAAGCAGGACGGCCGCAACCGCGTGACCCTCGGCGTGGCCCTCTAGCAGTCGCCGCGGCAACCGTCGCCGGCGCGTCGGCGCCCGGTGCCGGCCAGCAGTCGCCGACGACGCAGGCGCTGCCCTGTGGGCCACGGGTCGCGAGTGGTCGCTCGCGCCTTGCACCGGCCGCAACGTGCGATATCGTCCCCCGGTGCGCCCGGGCGGCACGAGCGTCACCCGAGCGCCTCCCCCCATTCGCGACCTCTCCATGTCCAGCTGCATCCTGGCGCCGCGCGTCGTCGTGGCCGGTGCCTGCACCCTCCTGGCCCTGCTGTCGGGGGCACTGCCGCCGGTGCCGGTGACCGCGCATGCGCAGGCCGCGCGTCCCCTGCAGGTGACCGACTTCTATCGCCTGCGTGACGTGGGCGACCCGCGCCTGTCGCCCGATGGCGCGTGGATCGCGTACACCGTCACCACCATCGACTCCACCAAGGATCGCAGCGACAGCGACGTGTGGATGGTGAGCTGGGACGGCCAGCGCACGGTGCGCCTGACGAGTTCGCCCGAGGGCGAGTCCAACCCGCGGTGGTCGCCGGATGATCGCTACCTGTCCTTCGTCTCGTCGCGCTTTGGCAGCAAGGGCGCGCAGCTGTGGCTCCTGGACCGCAGCGGTGGCGAGGCCGTGCGCCTGACGGAGTTCAAGGGTGGCGTGCAGGCGTACGCGTGGTCGCCCGATGCCAGGCGGCTGGTCGTCGTCTCGCGCGACCCCGATCCGGCCGAGGCGCGCGGCGACAGCGCGGCGCCGCCCCGGCCCATCGTGATCGACCGGTACAAGTTCAAGCAGGATGGCGAGGGTTACCTGGAGCACCGGCGGTCGCACCTGTACGTGGTGGACGTGGCCACTCGTGCCGTCACGCAGGTGACGTCGGGCGACCATGACGATGAACAGCCCGCCTGGTCGCCCGACGGGCTCCGCCTGGCCTTCGTCTCGAGTCGCGGTGCCGATCCCGACCGCGAGAACAACAGCGACGTCTTCGTCGTGGACGCCACCGCTGGCGCGACCCCGTTGCGCCTGACGAGCTGGCCGGGACCGGACGAGGCGCCGGCGTGGAGCCCGGATGGACGCTCAATCGCCTACCTGCAGGGGAGCGAGCCGCAGCTCTATGCCTACAACCAGGATGCGCTGGCGGTGATCCCCGCCGCCGGCGGGGCGCCGCGGCTCCTGGCCGCGACCCTGGATCGCGACGTGTCGTCACCGCGGTGGACGGCCGATGGCAGCGCCATCATCGTGCAGCTGACGGATGACCGCGCCCAGCACCTGGCGCGCGTGTCGGTCGCCGACGGTCGCGTGGAGCGCCTGGTGGAGGGGCGGCGCGTCGTGAACGGCTTCGACGCCAACCGTGGCGGACGGACCGTGGTTCGCATGGCGAGCGCCGCCCGCCCCAACGAACTGTTTGCCCTCGAGGGCTCCCAGCCGCGCGCGCTCACCTCCATCAACGACTCGCTCGTTGCCACATGGCGGCTGGGCACCACGGAGGACGTCTCCTTCCGCAACAAGGACGGGCTGACCGTCGGGGCGCTGCTCGTGAAGCCCGCCGACTTCGTCGCCGGCCGCAAGTACCCGCTCCTGCTCCGCATCCACGGCGGCCCCAATGGGCAGGACCAGCACGCCTTCTCGTTCGAGCGCGAGCTGTTCGCGTCGCGCGGGTACCTCGTGCTCGCGGTGAATTACCGCGGCAGCTCGGGTCGCGGGCAGGCGTGGAAGAAGGCGATCTACGCCGACTGGGGCAACAAGGAAGTGCAGGACCTGCTCGCCGGCGTGGATCACGTCATCGCGATGGGGATCGCCGACCCCGACCGGCTGGGGATCGGGGGCTGGAGCTATGGCGGGATCCTCACCAACTACGCCATCGCCACCACGCCGCGCTTCCGCGCCGCCACCAGCGGGGCGGGAAGCTCGTTGCAGGCGTCGATGTACGGCAGCGACCAGTACATCTACCAGTACGAGCAGGAGCTCGGGCCGCCGTGGAAGAACCCCAAGGCATGGGAGAAGGTCTCGTATCCCTTCTGGCATGCCGACCGCATTCGCACGCCGACGCTCTTCCTTGGAGGCGAGAAGGACTTCAACGTCCCCATCGCCGGGAGCGAGCAGATGTACCAGGCGCTCAAGTCACTCGGCGTCGACACGCAGCTGATCGTCTATCCCGGCCAGTTCCACGGGATCACGCGCCCGTCCTTCGTGCGGGACCGCTACGAGCGCTACGTGGGATGGTACGATCGCTTCCTGCGCCCCACGGTTCCCTGAGGGGCGCGGGAGCGACGATCAGGCGCGCGCGAGCAGCCCGGCGAGCAACTGGCACAGGAGCGCGCCGACCACCGTCATCGAGAGCCCCCAGGCCAGCAACCGGTTGAAGAGCGCGCGCGACGCCTCGGCGTTGCCGACCGCAGCCACGCACAGCGCTCCAAGCGTTGACAGCGGCGACACGTCCACGAGCGCCGATCCCACGTTGATCGACAGCGCCACCGCCAGCGGGTCGCCGCCCC
>CAZVDJ010000271.1:0-6173 GCA_964626245.1 uncultured Gemmatimonadaceae bacterium | reverse complement strand
GGTGGGTCGGCTTCCTGACGTGGATGACGATGATCGGCCTGATCGTGTCGGCCGCGGTGCGCGCCATGCGACGCGTCCGGCCGTACTCTCCCGATTACGCCCTGCAGATCAAGATGGTGCTGCTCGCGCTGCTCTCGTTCTCCATGGCCGGGATGTTCGGCACGTTCGCGCACATGTCATTTCTCTACGTGCACCTCGCCTTGCTGATCAGCATGACGCTGGTGACCAACGCTGAGGTGGACGCCCTCGAGCGTGGCCCGTCCGTGCGTCGCGGGGCGTAGCGCGCGCCTGGAGCCGGCTTGATCGTGCCCATGCAACTCGTCCGAGAGGCGATAGGTCGAGGGGCCTCGGCCGCGCTGTCGGCGGCGCAGCACCTGCGAGCCGGAACGCGCGAGACCGCTCGCCACTACCGCGAAGGACGCGCGCTTCGCGAACGCGCGCGCCAGTGGAGTGATGCGGATCGCCGGTCGTGGAGCTTGCGACAGCTGCAGCATGTCGTGCGGCGTGCCGCGCGCGAGACGCCGTTCTACCGCGAGCGTTTCCAGGCGATCGGCTTCGACCCCGAACGGGATTTCGGGTTCGACGACTTTGCATCGCTTCCGATTCTCGAGCGCGAGGAGATCGGCGCATCGACGATGGCCATGCAGTCGAGTGCGGTCGACGCCTCCCAGCGACGCGTCGATGGCACGGGTGGGTCGACCGGCGCGCCGCTGCAATACTGGAGCGGCCCGGAGGAACGTGGCTGGCGCCTCAGCGGCCAGGACCACTTCATGGAATCGCTCGGTGTCCGGCGCGGGTCGAGCATCGCCTTCCTGTGGGGGCATCACATTGACCTCCAGGAGCGCGCACACTGGCGCGAGAAGGTGCGCGACTCGGTGGTGAACCGGCGTTGGTTCGACTGCTTCCGGCTGTCGAGCGACGTGCTGCTGGAGTACCATCGCGAGATGGCGCGCTTTGCCCCTCGGACCATTGTCGCCTACGCCAGCGCGCTCGACGCGATGGCCGAAACGCTGTTGACGAACGGGATTCAGGCGGACTACCCGAGCGGCCGCATCATCACGGGCGCGGAAAAGCTCTGGCCGGCGCAACGTGCCCGCATCGAGGCGGCCTTTCCGGTGCCGGTGCACGAACGCTACGGAAGTCGAGACGTTGGATTCATCGCGGGGCAGTACGATCCGCGCGAAGGCGGGGCGCTCACGGTCGACTGGATGAACCTCTTCATCGAACCCGAGACGGATGCACCCGACGCCGCGATCATCGTGACCAAGTTGCACGCCGATGCGATGCCGATGATTCGCTATCGCCTGGGCGACGTCGCGCGATTCCCCGAGGGGAGCCGCCCGGGGGCGCCGGCGTTTGAACTCCCGTACGTGATCGGCCGGCAGCTCGACGGGCTTCACCTCCCCGACGGACGCTGGATTCACGGCGTAGGCATTCCTCACTTGATGAAGGAGCAACCCTTGCGCGAGTTCCAGATCCGCCAGCAGGAGGACTACTCGATCGTCGTCCTGGTGGTGCCGCGCGAGGGGTACACGAGTTCGGCCGGCGATGAGATCCTGCGCGTCCTTGGGGCGAACCTCCCCGGCGTCGCCTTGCGCCTTGAAGTCGTGGACGCGATCGAACGAACCGGTGCGCAGAAGTGGCGGCCCGTCGTCTCCCTCGCGCGAGCGCCGCGCGTCCCACCTGAGGTCACCGTCCAGTGAGCGACCATCGTGAGGTCGCGATTGCGCGCGTTGATCCGCCGGCGTACGAGCCCGAGGGCATTCGCGCGGCGCTGCGCGAGGTCACCCGGTTGAAAGGGTGGCAGCGAGAAGGGGCGGCGTCAGCGTTCGCCGGGCTCATTCCCGACGGCGCGCGCGTCCTGGTGAAGCCGAACCTCGTCCTGCATCGCAATCACGGGCCGTGGGGGATCGAGCCGCTGTTCACCAACAGCGCCCTCATCGAGGCGGTGGTCCACGAGCTGCTCGCCTCGACGGCCGGCCAGGTGCTGGTTGGTGATGCGCCCCTGCAGGAGTGCAACTTCGAACAGCTGGTGCGCAACAGCGGCATGGACGCCTGGGCCCCCGCCCTGGCCGCGCGCGATCGACGGTTCGACGGGCCGCGCGACTACCGGCGAACGAAGACGAGCTTCGAGGGTGGCCTTCGCATCGAGCAGGAGGGGCTCCTGCCTGTCGACCGCTTCGTCAAGTTTGACCTGGGATCCGAGAGCCTGCTCGAGCCGATCACGCGCGAGGGGGAGTTTCGGGTGACGCAGTACCCGCCGGCGGAACTGGCACGCACCCACGCGCCGGGGCGTCACCAGTACCTCATCGCACGGGACATCATCGAGGCCGACGTCGTCGTCAACCTTCCCAAGCTCAAGACGCACAAGAAGGCCGGCGTCACCAATGCGCTCAAGAACCTCATCGGCATCAACGGCAACAAGGAGTTCCTGCCGCATCACCGGCTGGGGGGCTCTGCCCACGGGGGTGACTGTTATCCCGGCGGCGATCCGGTAAAGCGCGTCCTCGAATTCGCCTACGACCGGGCCAACTCCACGCGCAGCATCGCCGCGCGCCGCGCGCTGCGGCTGGGAACGCGTGCACTGCAACGCGTCCTGCACGCCAAGGGCGACGCGCTCGGAGTGGAAGGGTCGTGGTCGGGCAACGACACGATCTGGCGCACCTGCCTGGACCTCAACCGGATCCTCATCTACGGACGCACGGATGGCACGCTTGCCGAGACGCCGCAGCGCCGGGTGGTTCACGTGGTGGACGCCGTTGTCGCGGGCCACGGCGATGGGCCGCTCAGGGCGGAGCCGCTCCCACTGGGATTGCTCCTGGCGGGCGACAACGCGGCAGCGGTCGACTTCGTGGGTGCCATGCTCCTGGGCTACGACCCGGCGCGCATCCCGATCGTGTCGCATGCGTTCGATCGGTTCCGCTGGCCGCTGACCGCCTTTGGCTCCGAGGAAGTGCGCGTGACCGGGGGGCTGGGCGCCGGCGTCGCCAGCGACGTGGTGCACGCCGACTTCGGCGCCACGGAGGTGCACTGGCCGGCGGGCTGGCTGGACGCCCTCGCCAAGCCGCACGCGCGCGTTGGATCCTGACGCAACGCCGGGCTCGCAGCGTCGACTCGCCGGTCCCATCGTGCCCGCGTAAGGGTGAAAACCAAACCTGCCCCAGCCGATCGTCGGCTGGGGCAGGTTTCGTTTCGGGAGCGACGTTCGCGAGGTGCCGGAGCGCGACGCTCAGGGAATGACGACCCCGGCGGTCGCGGCGCTCACCGCGGAGGTCGAGGCGCCCCTGCCGGTGGCTTGCGCGGCGGCGAGGTCGGCCGCGAAGGTGCCGTTGGGATACCCCGAGCGCTGCGACCCGATCATGACGTAGTTCTTGAAGACCACCAGCCCTCCGAGATTCGCCAGGGCGCCCTCACCGGTTCCGGAGGCGCTGGCGAAGAGCCCGTACTGCCCGTGCGTGACGACGTTGTTCTGGAAGTCCACGTTGGTGGCCGCCGTGGCCGAGCCGACGGAGAAGAACTGCCCGAACACGCCGGGCGCCGTCATCGTGTTGCTGCGCACCGTCAGGTCCTTCAGGTTCTGGAGCACCTGGATGAACTTGGCCTCACCCTGGTACACCCCCGTGTTGATGTCCTCGATGATGTTCTGCTCGATCAGCACACGGGACATGAGCTCACCCACCGGGTACGGGTTGCTCCCCTCGCGACCGGTCAGGTTGAAGCCGGCGCCGGCATTCCGGATGATGTTGTTGCGCACCGCGATGTCGCGCGACGCGCACCAGGTGCACTTCCCGCCCTGGTTTGCACTCTTCAGCACGAAGGCGTATCCGACCTGACCGTCGTTCCAGGAGCCGTCGAAGACGTTCCCTTCGATCAGGAGCCGCTGCGCGTTCTTGGTCTCGAAGAGGTTCTTCTTGGTCCAGACGCCCTTCCAGCTCGCCGGGGTGACGATGTAGTTGCGACGGACTTCAATGTCGCTCGGAATGAGGTCGGGAATTGCCGGGTCCGACCCGCCGAACATGATGTTCTCGCCTGCCCCGGCCAGCGTGTTGTTCACGATCTTGAACGGCCCGGGGCCGTTCCAGCCCACGATGGCCTGCGAGTCGAACCCGCTGGCGTGACACTCGTGCACGTAGGAGTCCTGCACCGCCGACCGGGCGGAGTTGAGCGCGATGCATCGCGTGGTTTGCGACGTGGACGTCGCGTGCACGTACGAGCGCTCGATCACCAGGTCCGAGGCCACCAGGCTCAGTGAGTTCTGCTTTGAGCTGCCATCGCCAAGGAGGAGCAGTCCGTAGTTCATGCTCACGTTCGCCCCGATCGTCACTTCCACCCCGCTGATCCACCAGCCGCTGGCGCCGAGTGCCGTCGCCAGCGCCGCACTCGAGTTCGTGGTGACGATCTTCGGCATCAGCCCGGCGTGCGCCGGGGTGACGCGCGTTCCCTGCGGCGGGAGCTGCGCCGACTTGTCGGAGCGCACCAGGACCCAGCCATTCGCCGCACTCCCCGGCTTGGACGGCAGGGTATAGTTGCCGGTGAAGGTCGCACCGGCCTGAATCACCACTTCATCGCCACGCTGGGCGCTGTTGAGCGCTGTCTGCAGGTTGTCGCCAGCCTTCACGACCCACGTCTTACCCGTCACGGACGGGTAGGAGAAGTTGAGCAGCGCGGGCGCAGCGGGTTGCGCGACGCTCGACGGCGGAGGCGGTGGAGGGGGCGGCGGCGGCGGCGCCGTCACGGTCAGGGTCGTGGTGCCGGAGACACCGCTCACCGAGGCGGACAGCGTGGCCTTTCCAGCCGATGCCCCCGTCGCGGTGACCGTGCTCGTGGTTCCTCCGGAGATCGTCGCCACGGACGCCCCGGACGTCACCGCCCAGGTGACCGGGCGACCGGTGATCACCGCGCCTGACGAGTCGCGAGCCACGGCCGTCGCCGTCGACTTGGCGCCGACCGCGATGCTGGTCGGGCTGAGCGTCACCTGCACCGACGCCACGACGATGGCCGGAGCCTGCGCGGTCACCGGCGCTCCACCGCTCTTCCCTTCGCTCTGCGCGGAGATGGTGGCAGAGCCGGCGCCGACGGCGGTCACGTAACCGCCCTGCGTCACCGTGGCGACCGCCACGTTCGAGGACGTCCAGGCAATGGTGCGTCCCGTCAGCACGTTGCTCGAGGCATCGCGCAGCGTGGCCGTCGCCTGCGTTCCCTGGCCGACGGTCAACGTCGCGGACTGGAGCGCGACGGTCACGGTGGCCACCGGTGCGGGCGGGGCGGTCGGTACCGATGAAACGGTGAAGACAAGCGACCCGCTCTTCCCCTCGCTCGTGACGGTCACGGTCGCGGTGCCAACCCCGACGGCGCGCACGCGGCCGCTGGGCGACACGGTCGCGACCGACGTGCTCGACGAGGTGTACGAGATCGTCCGGCCGCTCAGCGCGTTGCCCGTGGAGTCCGTCAGGGTCACGACGAGGACGGTGGAGTCGCCGACCAGGAGGCTCGTGGCAGGCGCGGACACACTCACGGCGTGCACCGGCAGGGGCGCCGAAGGTTGCACCTGAATGCTGGCAATGCCGCTCTCGCCGCCGACCGTCGCCGTGATGGACGCGGACCCTGACTTGAGGCCGCGCACCCGCCCATCAGGCGACACGGTCGCGATCACCGGGGCGTCGGTCCCGAACTGCACGGGGAGTCCCGACAGCTCCAATCCGTTTGCGTCGTAGGCCCGCGCGTGAGCGTTGGTGGCCTGACCGACGGTGATGGAAGGCGAGTTGAGGGTCACCGTCACCGTGGACACGGTGGGCGGCGGCGGCGGTTCGACTGTCACGGAGGTCGAGGCGGACTTCCCTTCGATGGTCGCCGTGATCCGAGCGGTCCCCGCCGAGAGTCCCTGCACGGCTCCCGCCGCCGACACGCTTGCTACGGCAGGTGCATCGCTGGTCCACGTCACCGGTCGATTGCTCAGCACGTTCCCCGCCGAGTCGCGAGGCTGCGCGGCGAGTGCCTGCGTCTCACCGACCTCGATCACGGGGTTCTGTGGCGACACCGAGACCGTGGCCACCGGGATGTTGTGCACGCTCACCGTCGACGATCCGACGAGAGCACCGCTCGTGGCGCGCACGGTCGCGGTTCCCAGCGCAGACGCTGCAGCGGCGTCACCAGCGAGCCCGGCTCGATGACCG